>RZZR01000239.1 GCA_009929795.1 Deltaproteobacteria bacterium
GTGCTGGCCCGAGACCTGGTCGCGCAGTTTGGCGTTGTTGCAGGACCAGGGTCCCGTTCCGTTGATATGGATGCGGCGGTACGAAATCATGACGAAGGGATAGTCCTCCACATCGGCGTCGTACTCGGGAGCCAGGATAGCCCTGGGGAGGGATTGGCCCACTTCCTCCAGGTCCTCCCAGTAGAGGTGTACCTTCTTGGAGGGCGTGCCGAAGCCGTTGTCCTTGTACTTCCGGAACCCGATGGCCCCCGGCGACCACTTGCCGCCCATTTCCTGGAGTTTGGCCACCGAGAGACCCAGCCCCTTGAGTTGGATGTCGTAGTATTCGACGTCGTCATTGAAGTGGAAGTACTCGGGGAACATGCGCTTGCCCAATTCGATGAACACCATGTTGGAATGCCGGGCTTCTCCCGGGGCCTCAACCAGGGGCTGGCGCAGGGCCACCCCATGGCCGAAGTTGTACCACCAGGGCATGTACAGGATTTCCCAGCGCTCGAAGTGCGTTCGATCCGGAAGCACGATGTCGGCGAATTTGCTTGTCTCGGAGAGCATGATGTCCGTGTTCAGCAGGAACTCCAATTTGTAGTCGCCGTTCCCGTCCTTCATGCACACAGCCTTTTGCCATTCCTTGTTGCCCATTTCGGTCAAGGCCGGGTTGGCCTCGGTGACGACGAGGATCTTCAAGGCATCGTCCTTGATGGCCTGGGCCTCGTACCAGGTAGGTTCCAGGATGAAGCTATACCGGTCGAATTTTTCGCGGTTCGGTCCGGTGCGGTGGAAGCCCTTCTCGGCCAGGGGCGGCGGGCCGGCCGGGGCCGGAAGGACCGGGGACATGGGCGTTAGATCCGGGATGGGCTGGCCGCCAGGGTTGTCCAGGTTGCCGGTTATGGCCATGAAAATGGCCCAGGCGTGGCCAAAGTCCAGGGATTGGCCAAGCATGATGGACTTGTAGCCGTCCACACCAACGGCCGGAGCTTCTCCGCACAGGCGGGCCAGCTTTTCGATATCCTTGGCCGGCACCCCGCAGACGGCACTCATGGCCTGGGGAGTCTTGTCCTTGACGTAGGCCTGGACCTTTTCGAAATCGCCTTCGCGCACCCACTCCTTGACGAACTTCTTGTCGTACAGATCGTTGGCGATGAGGTAGTTGATCATGCCCAGGAATAGGGCCGTGTCCCCGGATGGTTTGATGGGGATCCACCAATCGGCCTTGGCCGCATCCGGGCTGAAGATGGGATCGACAACCACGAGCTTGGCGCCTCGGTCCTTGGCTTCCAGAATATCCCGCGGGACAACGGCATCGTCCAGACAGCCGAAGGCGTGGCGTCCGCAGAGGAGCATGACGCCGTCCTTGGGCATGGAGAACCAAGCCGGCGGGATGTGGTGGTTGGGCACGCCGCCCCAGCATTTGATCTGAGCCACGATCTTGGCCGAATCGCAATGGGGCAGACCCGTGTTGATGTATCCCCCGTAGGCGTTCAGAAAATGCCACTTGGGGTCGGTTAGGGAGTGCGGGAAGAAGCTGTAGGTCAGCTTGTGGGCCTCGCCCCGATCGTACAGGCTGCGGAGTTTGGCCTCGATGGTGTCCATGGCCTCGGCCCAGGAGATTTCCGCGAATTTGCCCTCGCCCCGCTCGCCGATTCGCTTGAGCGGTTTGGTCAGGCGATCCTTGGCGTATTGCAGAGTCACGCCGGCCATGCCCTTGACGCAAACCTTGCCCCTGAAACGAGGATTTCCGCGCACCTCGGTGACTCGCCCGCCTTGGATGCGGGCCTCGATGGCGCATTCGGCCTTGCACTGGTAACATACCGTCGGATACCAACCGTCCTTGACCATGGTTGCCTCCTTGTCGCGGCCCGGCCTCGTGGTCCGGTCCGCCGGTTGAACATGCCCCGGGTTCACTCCCGGGGTCCCAAACCCTATTTGTCGTCCACGGGCCATTTCCCGGGATAGTCCGGATGCATCCATCGGTAGGCCCGCACCGTCATCCAGACCAGGACGGCGCAGACCGCGAAGGTTCCCCAGACCTCGGGATTGAACGGAGAATAGTCCATTGTCGTTCTCCGGTTACAGTTTGAGCGTGAAGTCGGTTTTTTCCCTGTACAAGGCCCGCACCCGCTTGGCATTGGATACCAGTTGGAACGGGATACCCACGAACAAAATGCCACCCACGAGATTGCCCAACACGGTGAAGACCTGGTTGTGGGCCCATCCGAATCGGCCGAAGCCCCAGTGCAGGAACACCGGATCGGCCAGGCCCATGCCGGTGGCCTGGACCAGGAACATGTCCTGTTGGAAGAGGGGCAGGGCCAGGAAACCGATATTGGCGATGCAGTGCTCCGTCATCCCGGCAACGAAGGCCAATGGGCCCAAGGCGGCCAGGACGATCTTGGCCAAGTCGCCCTCGGCCTTGACAAAAAGAATGGCGGCCACCTGGAGCATCCATGTGCAGACCACGCCCATGGCGAAGATCTGTGTGGCCGTGTATCCCATCTTGGCCGTCCCGATGGCGTGGGACTTGGCCAGCCAGGGCCAGGCCGCGTAGGACCCGCCCTTGGAGACGAGCCACATGAAGAACATGCTGCCCATGAAGTTACCCGCATAGGCCAGGACCAAGCCCCAGGCGAAGCCGCCCCAGCCGATGCGACCATGGAAGACCCCGACGATGCCGATGTACATGTCGGCCGTGACCAGGGTCATGCCCGAGACCAAGATACAGACCAGGGCGATGGAGAACACCAGGCCCATGAGCAGGTTGGCCAGACCCGGGGCCAGGTTTTCGCTCACGCCGGCCGAGACGGCCAGGGCCAAGGTTGCCCCGAAGGCGACCATGGCGCCGGCCATGAAGCCGGAA
>RZZR01000240.1 GCA_009929795.1 Deltaproteobacteria bacterium
TAGCATCTTTCTCTCCTTGGGAGTCCGGGTCATTCCCAGACGTAGGTGGCCGAAAGCTCCGGGTTTTCCTGCCAGGGGGCCTTCATGAAGCCCCAGACCCTGCTGTTCACTAGGCGGTCGATCTCCTTGTAGAAGTTCACGGCCCCCCGGAAGCCGGCGTAGGGACCGCCAGAGTCGTAGCTGTGGAGCTGCTTCATGGGGATGCCCAGTTTCTGGATGGAGTATTTCTCTTTGATCCCGGCGCAGAAGATGTCCGGACGGAGGATCTCCACCAGCCGTTCGGCCTCGTACTGGTTCAGGTCGTCGACCACGAAGGTGCCCTGGTCCATGTCCGGGATCATGCCTTCGTAGTGCTTGAACTTGAGGCCGGCGGCCTCGAGCTTGGCCAGATCGTCCTCGGGCTTGCGCGGGGTAAAGCGTTCAGGATCGGGTGTGACCTCGATCTCCTCGATGTTCTTACTGTCGGCGTCCACGACGATGTTCGGGAGAACCCGACGGCCCTCGTAGTCGTCGCGGTGGGCGAACTCGTAGCCGGCGGCCAGGGTCTTCATGCCCAGCTCGGCGAAGAGTTCCTGGTAATGGTGGGCCCGGGATCCGCCGACGAAGAGCATGGCCTTCTTGCCCTCGGTGCGGGGGCGGATTTCGGCGGCCGTCCTTTCGACGGCAGGGAGTTCCTCGGCGATGACCGCCTCCACCCGTTCGGTCAGGGCCTTGTCCTCGAAATAGGCGGCGATTTTCCGGAGGGATTTGGCCGTGGCCCCGGCTCCGATGAAGTTCACCTTGATCCAGGGGATGCCGTACTTGGTCTCCAGCATGTCGGCCACGTAGTTGATGGACCGGTGGCACATGACGCAATTCAGATCGGCCTGGTGGGCCGAAGCGAACTGGTCGTAGGTGGAGTTGCCCGAGAAGGTGGCGATATTCGTGATGCCGCACATGTTCAGGATGCGGTCGATCTCGAAGCCGTCACCGCCGATGTTGTATTCGCCCAGGAGATTGATCTTGAACCGTCCGGCCTTGGGGGCGTCGTTCTCGCCGACCACGTGACGGAAAATCTGGTTGTTGGCGATGTGATGGCCAGCCGACTGGGACACGCCCTTGTAGCCCTCGCAGGAAAAGGCGAACACATTGCAGTCGCCAAACTTCTCCTTCATCTTCCTGGCCACGGCGTGGATGTCGTCGCCGATGAGGCCCACCGGGCAGGTGGCGAACACGGCGATGGCCCGGGGATGGAAGAGGTCGTAGGCCTCCTGGATGGCCCGCTCGAGCTTCTTCTCGCCGCCGAAGATGATGTCCTGGTCCTGCATGTCCGTGGAAAAGCAGTAGGTCATGTAGTTGTGGGCCGTTGGATCCGAGGCGTCGGTCTGGTTGCGGCGGGTCAGCCAGGAATAGAAGCCGCAGCCAATGGGGCCGTGGGTGATGTTCACGATGTCCCGGGTCGGCCCCAGGATGACGCCCTTGCAGCCCGCATAGGTGCAGCCGCGCATGGTGATGATGCCCGGGATGGTCCGCACATTGGCCATGATCTCCGGGGTCTCGCACCCCTGGGCCTCGTTGATCAGGATCTGTTTGGCCCTCTTGCGGGCCACCTTGGGCGGATACTTGGCCAGCAGTTCCTGCTTGATGTCGTCCGGGGCCTTCCGGACCGGTCTTTTGGTCGTGACGGGCATGGTCTTCCTCCTTGTCCGTGTTCAGCTGATGGATTGGGCCCCGGTCTCCCCGGTGCGGACCCGGACCGCGTCGGTCATGGGCAGGACGAAGATCTTGCCGTCGCCGGGCTTACCGGTCCGGTTGACCTCCATGATGGCGGTCACGATCCCCTCCACGTCCTCGTCCGGAGCGACCACGGTGATGACCCGCTTGGCGTAGAGCTTGCCCTTCTCGCCCAGGATCTCGGCGGCCTCCTCGTAGCCCTTGCCGGCCCCTTCCAGAACCACGGGATTGACGAACCCCCGGCCCCGGCCCTGGGCCTCGTGGGCGAAAAAGGCGTCCACGCCGGCCTCGGTCAGGGCCTTCTTGGTCCGGTTCATCATGTTCATGCGCACCACGGCGACGATCTCCTTCATGCCGCGACCTCCTCCACGCCCTCGCGCAGACCGGAACTGATGGTGTAGACCTCCTCCACGGGACTGACGAAGACCTTTCCGTCGCCAAAGGCCCCCTTGGTCCCGGTCTTGGCCGCCTCCATGATCGTCCGGATGACGAAATCCTTGTCATCGGCTCGGACCACGCTCATGAGCATGGTCTTGGGGATCTCATCGTAGGTCACCTCGCCGATCTTGATGCCCCGCTGTTTGCCGCGGCCGGCCACGGAATATTTGGTCACGGCCGGAAACCCGGCGTCCATCAGGGCCGCCAGGACCTCGTCGCTCTTTTCAGGCCGGACTATGGCCCGGATCATGATCATCATGTTTCTCCCTCCCTTCTCTTTGTGTCGATTCACGGGCCGCATCAGGCGGCCATGAGGCCGAAATCCATGAGCAGCTGTTCCAATTCCTCGATGGCCAGGGGCTTGGGGATGACAAACATGTCGTTCCCGTCGATGGTCCGGGCCAGATTGCGATAGTGGTCGGCCTGGGGGGCCGTGGCGTTCCACTCGATGACCGTCTTCCGGTTGATCTCGGCCCGCTGGACGTCGTTGTCCCGGGGCACGAAATAGATCATCTGGGTGCCGATTTTTTTGGCCAGCTCCTCGATCATCTCACGCTCGTTGTCCACGTTCCTCGAATTGCAGATGAGTCCACCCAGACGGACCCCACCGGACTGGGCGTACTTCATGATGCCCTTGCAGATGTTGTTGGCCGCGTACATGGCCATCATCTCCCCGGAGCAGACGATGTAGATCTC
>RZZR01000241.1 GCA_009929795.1 Deltaproteobacteria bacterium
ATCGTTCATTTTAATCAATTTATACAACCCATTAGTAGTACTTTGAAAAATGGCCCTGAACTTACTTCTCGTGGACATCGACCGTTGAAGATGGATTTCTGCGGGATTTCACTGAAAACGGCTGGGTAGTACGGGGGAAGACGGCCACCTCACGGAGCGAAGCGACGCTGGATTTATTCCTTTGTCTTTAGTGGCCGTTTTCCGTCAAGGGGGAAGTGTTCTTTCGCATGGAATCCCCCTTGAGTTCTAGGCGGTGGGCGTCGTGGACGAGACGGTCCAGGATGGCGTCCGCCAGGGTCGGGTCTTTAAACCGTTCATGCCAAGACGGCACCGGCGCCTGACTGGTCAGCAAGGTCGATTTGTTCCTGAAGCGATCATCGAGGATATCGATGATCTGTCTCGCCTGATCCGCCGAAACCGGGTCCCTGAGCCAGTCGTCGATGACGAGCAGGTCCCTCTTGGCGAGCTTTGCGGCAAGCTTTGGATATGAGCCATCCACGACAGAGATGGTCAGTTCCCTGATGAAGTCCGAGAAACGGTAGTAGATGGACCGGTAGCCCTCACGGCAGGCCTTTCGTCCCAGGGCGCAGGCGAGATAGCTCTTTCCGACTCCCGTCGGCCCCGTGATGATCAGGTTGTGGTGCCGGGAGATCCAGGAGCAACCGGCGAGTTCCAGGTAGACCCTCTTGTCGAGCCCCCTCTTGGCCCGGAAGTCCACGTCCTCGACGTCAGCCCTGGTTTTAAGACGCGTCTCCTGAAGTCGGCGGGTCAGCCGGCGGTTCTCCCGCAGCGTGTATTCCCTGTCCACAAGCAGCCCCAGCCTGTCCTCGAAGGGCATGTCGCCGAATGCCGGCGAGCCCATCTGTTCCCGTAGCCCGTCCAGAAAGCCCTCAAGCTTCATCTGGGCCAGCTTTTCCATGGCCTGATTGATCAGCATCTCCGTACTCCTTGGATTAGTGGTAGAAGTCCGCACCGCGGACGTTTGCATGGCTGCCGAAGGCTTCATCCTCCTCGGCTATCGAGAGCAGATCCTGCTTGTTCTCCAGGATGTGCATGACGTGTCTTCTGGTCAGCAACCCGAAGTGTAGAGCCCTCTGACAGGCCTGCTCCAGACGTGCCCGACCGTACGTCTTCTCCAGCCTGAGCAGGCCGAGGCTGCTGCGGTATCCTTGTTCAGGGTGCGGGCGGGCCTCGATGATGGCGTTGACCACGGCCAGGGCCGACGGCCCGATGCTTCTGGCCCAGGCCCTGATCCTGCCGCCCGAGCAGTTCGCCGCCTCCTGGTGCGCCAAGGGCATGTGCGCTGGCAGCGTCGTATGCCTGTGCGGAACGCGGCTCCTTGGATGCGAGGCCACACGCACGTTCTCGTGGAAGACCTCCACCATGTTGCCGGTGAACCTGACGTCCACGGTCTTGTGCGCCAGAGTGTACGGGATGGAGTAGTAATGCCTGTCGACCTCGATGTGGTAGTCGAGGTTGACCCGGACCTTCTTCCATGTGGCCAGTTCGTAGTCGGTCGACGGGAGAGGCTTGAGCTCGGGCCGGTCCCAGAGGTCGAAGAGCTCCCGCCGCGACTTCCCGTACTCCCGCATGACCCGTTCGTTCAGTTCGATAAGCTTCTCGGCCATGGCCGCGTTGAGTTCTTCGAAGGAGAAGAACCGCCTGTCTCGCAAGGGGGCCAGGACCCATCTCTCGACGTTTTGGACCGCCACCTCGGCCTTGGCCTTGTCCCGGGGTTTTCCGGCGCGGGCCGGGATGACCGCCACGCCGTAATGCTCGGCCAGCTCCTGATACGCAGGATTGACGTCGGGGTCGTAACGACAAGCCTTGGAGACGCCGGCCTTGAGGTTGTCGGGCACCAGGATGGCGCTGACACCGCCGAAGTAACGGAAGGCCCTGACGTGGCATGACAGCCATGAGGCTATGTCCTGTCCCGGAACGGCATGGGCGAACGTGTAGCTGGATGCACCGATGGCGGCGACAAAGACCTGGGCTTTGCTAACGACTCCGGTCAGGGGATCGATGATTTCCATGGTCTGACCGGCGAAATCCACGAAGGTCTTCTCGCCGGCCTTGTGCTCGAAACGCATGACGACACGCTTGCTGCCTGCCCAGGCCCGATAGAGCTGGCAGAACCTGGTGTAGCGGTAACCGTCGGGGTGCTCCTGCTGGTATTCGAGCCAGAGGAGCCGTAACGTCACGCCCTTGCGAGCCAACTCATGGCGAACGCGCCCCCAGTCGGGGAGTGCCTTGCCCTTCTCGGCTTCGACGGGCGGCAGGGGTCGGGGAAAGAGCAAGGCGTCGAGCTTCTCGGCGCTCATGCTCTCGGGAAGGGGCCACGTGATGCCTGCATCACTGGCACGTTGGATATACTTCTGGACGGTTGACCGGGCCAGGCCGACGGCTCCGGCAATCTCGTTCTGGCTCACTCCAGCAGTGTGGAAGAGCCTCAACACTTCGTTCACCTTTCTCATGGATAACCTCTTTCGCGGCATGCCTCCCTCCTTTTTCGTCATGGAGGGATAACCTACCGCACATTCCTGGTTATCCAGCGTTTTTGCTTCTAACTATTTGTCATCACAGACAATACAGTCGAAAACGGCCGGCCGGTGCAAAAAACTCTGAAAAGTGGCCGCGATCAGAGCGTACGAGGTGGCCGTTTTCCGTTGTTTTGGGTGGCCGTTTTCGATTGTACTCCCCGGCCGTTTTCACGTGTTCCGCGCACCAAACCTGGGACATTGCGCGAAGCGGAGATGAATTTAATAAAATATCACCCGGAAATAGGCCACCAAATCATTCAAGAAATACCCTTCAACATGCCT
>RZZR01000242.1 GCA_009929795.1 Deltaproteobacteria bacterium
GTCGTCGCTGAAGATCAGAGCCCGGAGGCGGGTCCGGACTTCCACGACCTCTTGCCCGTCGACAAGGGGGTAGCGGCGCTGGGCAAAGACCCAGAGCACTTTTCGATCTTCGACTTTCAAAACGCCCTTGTCCACCAAGCCTTGGAGAACCCGGTCCTGCGGGTTTCCGGCTTCCGAGGCGACTTCCTGCAGCCAGTGGCCGACCGGTCGGGGAGCAGCTTTTTCCGCCTTGATGCGGCGGAGAATGTCGTCCAGAAGGGAGTCGTGCATGGGGCGACTGTCCACCAGGACCAGGGCGTGCTGGTCTGTGTCGATGCGGTTGGCCAAGGCCAGTTCCAGGAGCAGGGCCCCGGCCAGGGCCGTACGCAGGGCCTCCTCGGGCAGGTGACGGAAGGTCCCCTTCTTGTCGTCTAGATTGAGGAGGAGGATTTCTTCGGCGAAGGTCAGCATGGGGTCTCCTTTGGGTTTGAAGGGTTGCTGGTGGAGGGGACTACTCTGCTGCCAACCAGTTCATCACATCCTGCCTGAATTCCTCGGGCTGGGAAGAAGAAACCGAATGCCCGGATTTCGAGTAGTAGGGGTAATACAGGGTTTTTGACGTTGGAGTGCTCTCCACGTCTTTCAGGGAGTTGGCAATGAAATTGATGGTCACCAATCCCGGTGTACGTTCATTCGTCTCATCTGTTCCCTGGACCACTTCCACGCTGTCCACAATTTTGGTGTAACTGGCCAGGGACTCGGTCAGTGCCGGGGAATAGATAATCAGGTCAAGCTCCGAGTCCGTAAGAAAGGTGTCCACCAGGGCCAGGTTGTTCAGGAACATTTCTCCATAGATGGGGGAGACATCGGCGTTGATAGTCTTGTAAGCATCAACAGCCGAAGCAGAGGCATAGGCCAGAAACACGGACACGTTGGTGCCGATCAGGTAATCGTCCCAGGTTTCCAGTTTTCCCAGCACGCTCACGAGGGTGTTGTTTTTTGTCTGGTCCACCTGGGAAGCTATGTAATTTTGTTGTTCGAGCATCTCTTCCAGCAATTCTGCAAAATCGTTGTCCACGAAATCGGTATATTCGGGATCCAGGAAGAAATAATTCTCATCATCGTTTTTTCGGTCCATGATTCCCGAATACCTGCAGGCCTGAGTTCGGCTGGAAGGCTTGAGTTTTTCAATCCCGCGCACATCTATACCGCCCAGCACCGTGGACAGCGCATCAATGTCCAGAAGACTCTGGGTCGAGAATGCCTCGTTATCATCGGTCCAGGTGCTGTTGCGGGTGTAGTTGTACGAATCCAGGTTCAGGGTCTTGGGTACGAAATCCAGAGTCACGCAGTCTGACACGTTGTAATATATGCCAGGGCACTCCCTGTTCCAGACCTTGCCCTGCACCTCGGCCAGTTGGTCGATGATGGAGTTTTCCCCGAAGTATGCGTCTACCATGGCCTTTTCCTGGTACGGACCGGCAAGCTGGGGCTGGATCAGTATTTGCCTGTTGAACTGGGAAGCCACCAGTTCCGGAGTGACCTCCTGGTTCGGGAAGAACCTGTTGAAGTGCTTTTCAATACGCTCCACCAGTTGGTCGTCCTGATAGATTCCGGTTCCGGACTCGGAATATTTGGCGTGGAAAAGCAGCATGTTCAGCATGGCCGAAACCCTTGTCCCGCCGTAGCTTTCGCCAACCAGAATAACCTTGTTGGCCCCGATCCCGCTGTGCTTGTCCAGGAATTCCAGGATAATCCGTACCATCTGGGCGGCGTCCAGAAGGGGATTGTATTTCTGGGGAACGAATTCGTAAATTCTGTTGTATCTGTCCTGCGGATTCTCAATCATGTTGTATGAAAATCCGGTATTGGGCGCGTCAATATAGAGCAGGTTCCCCATGCTGGTCCATGAGTAGGGATTTTTCGCATACATTTTGCCGTCCGTCCTGCTTTTGTCCAGGGTGTAGGGAGCGGTATTCATGGCAAACAGGTTCAAGGTGGTGGCGCAACCCGGTCCGCCGTTTAGGAACACGAACAGGGGCAGGGTGTTCCTGCCGTCCCGATCCAGATTGTCTCCGGGGTGGTAGGAGTAGAAGATTCTCGCCTTGGAAGAAGCCGCATTGGTGGTCCCCCGGCCCGGTATCCTGAATGCGTAGTCAATAATATCAAGTTCGTAGAATCCCGCCTCACTGTTGAAGGCGTTCTTGTTGTCTTCTGAATTCGAGGAGTCGTTACATCCGCAGAACACGGCCAGAACGAAAACCAGGACAATATCTAGCTTGAAAAATTTGATGCTCATGAAAATTCCCTTTCCAGAATGAATGTGCGGGTTGGATCGTCGTCGTTGGTTGTGACAACGTGGCCTTGGCCGCCATCATCACTGCTCAACGACATCTATCCGGAAATACATTATTTTTTTCTAGCTACACAGCCTGAAACAATCATCAGTTGGGGGACTCGGTCAGCCACGGGGTATAGTCGATCTCGCCCTGGATCAGGGAGCCGGGATCGTCGGCCTGGCCCCACCAATTGTATCTGGCGAATTGGGGCCCGACTTGTTCATCCTCGATATCCACTCCGCCGAACCGGTTGTCGGCGATGGAATTGTAGCCGGCCGAGCCCAGCGGCCCGCCGCCCAGATCCGCAGTCAGAGTGGCTTCGACATCCCGTTCCAGCCAGACGCCGCAGCCAAGGCCGCCGGTGACGACATTGCGGCTGGCCAGGGCCGACAGGGAGCCGTCCTCCAGGGCGATGAACTGGAGCCCGCCGAAGAGGGGATGGAGGCTGCCGGTTATGGTGTTGCCGGTG
>RZZR01000243.1 GCA_009929795.1 Deltaproteobacteria bacterium
CGGGTCAGGGCATAGTCGACCACCGGGGTGACCACCTTTTCCCAGTCATGCCGAAAGGGCAGTTTCTGGAGGCTGATCATTTCGCCCTGGCCCGGTCCTTCGAAAATCAGGCAGTTGTAGCCGCGCTTCACGGCCTGGGCCGCCAGGATGAAGTAGAGGTCCTCGGCCGTGGCGTCGAGCCCGGTCTGGATCAAAAGCAAAGGCCTGTTCTTGCCGCTCTTGTCCGGTGTTACGAAATACCCGGGCAGGGTGGTCTGTTCATAGGGGATCCGGACATGCTCGATCAGGCCCCCGGACAGTCCGGCGGCCGCAAGAAAGGCATCCCGGCCGTTTTGCCAGGCGATCAGCCCCCGCGGGTCCTTGTCGTACAGATAGATGGAGGCGGCCCGGAAATAATTGGTGGCCCGGAAATAGGCCTGTCTGGCGCTGACATCATGACCACCGGCGGCAAACTCGTCGGCCGTGGCCTTGACCTTCAGGGCCATGGCGTTCCAGGCCCGGTACCAGCTTTCCTGGTCGAAATCCTCCACTTGGCTGGTGATGGTCAGCAGTTCACCCAGGTCGGATCCACCCGAGGAGATCAGACCGAAACGCCACATGCTCTGGAAGACAAAGGCCGCATCGTTGAACAGGAATTTGCCCATGGCCCGCTGGCCGATGTCCCGCGGCTCGATGCTCGTTTGGCCCCGGTAGTTGTCCCAATATTCAACGCCCCCGCTGATGTAGACATGACCCTGGAGAGGAAAATGGGTGTGGATGAAGACCCATTTCTTGTCAACGCCGGTCAGTCTTTCCAAGGAATCGGCAATGGCGGTCATCATCCCGGCCACGTCCTGATCGGTGAAAAATCCCGGAACATACATGTCCACGAAAATGGGTTTGTCCGTGACCGGCTCGCCCATGCAATGGATGGCGTCGAAGGTCTGCCAATAGTAGGTGATGAACCGCTCCTCGATGCCCGTGGCCGCAGTCACTTCACGGCTGAGTTCAGCCAGAACCTTGGGTACGTCCAAACCTGAACGGGCAAAGGTGATCCGGACCATGGGATCGGCCGGGTCTATGCCGCCGGCAGCCAAGGCCTGCCCTTTTCCCGGAACAAGTACGAGAAGAACATTCAAGGCAAGAACCAGGGCTCCAGACACCAATGGAAACGGTCTTCGGGGAACGGATCTCATGCACACCTTCCTTGGTTTTTTCATCATGGGATTTTTTACCCCACCATTGAGGACGGGCCGATGGTCGGTGTCAAGAACAATCCACGTGAATTCCCGTGATTTTTCTTTTAAATACCTAAAATAAATAAGATTTTGAACCTGGAACAGGATGGGCGAGCAGTGGGGGAATCGATGGCAGGATCGGCGAATGAGGCTGGACTGGTCGTTATTGATGAGTTAGCATCGTATCATCATGATGCGTACACACCATTCATCCCAAGGAGATTCCATGCGCACCACTCTGGACGTGGAGGAAGACGTACTGGCTGCGGCCAAGGAATTGGCCCGAATCCAAAATGAATCAGTGGGCCGGGTTCTTTCCCGGTTGGCCCGTCAGGCCTTAGCCGGAACCCAGGGATCACCTCCGTCAATGGAACCGGAAAAGCCATCGGTCACGGGATTTCGCCCTTTTCCAGCCCGTGACCATCTGGTCGGCAACGACCAGGTCGATGCCTTGCGGGATCAGGAGGGTGTTTGATGCGGGCCTTGCTCGACGTGAATGTGCTCATCGCGCTCCTCGACGCCGGCCATGTTCACCATCGTCTGGTCACGGCTTGGCTGGAGCGGGAAATTGGCCATGGTTGGGCATCCTGCCCATTGACCCAAAACGGATGCATCAGAATCATGTCCCAGACCGCCTATCCAGGAGCCTTGCCGGCCGGGGACGTGGCCAAACGCCTTGCCGAGGCCGCATCCCATCCATCCCACGAATTCTGGACCGCCGACATCAGCCTATTGGATCGGGACATGTTCCATTGGAACCGCATCCTCGGGCCTCGTCAGGTTACGGACGTCTATCTCCTGGCCCTGGCCATGGGCCATCAGGGGCGCTTCGTGACCCTGGACCGACGAGTCGCCGCCGAAGCCGTGGCCGGTGGGATTGACAAGCATCTCTGCTGCATCGCCAAGCAGAGTTGCTAAACGTCATTTCCCGCTCGCACTTCACGCAAGAATCTTCAACGTTTCGAGGCATTGCCCGATCTCGAACCGGCGGGGGGATCAACCCCTCAATTTCATCGTCTCCGTACACGTATCTGGGCCAGATATTTTTCCAGATCCGAACGGACGGGCAGGTTCTTGTCGCACGCTGCCAGGACAAATTCCGCGGTAGCGTAAATCTTCAGCCATCGGGGCCGAAGGGGCAACGTGCCCTCGCTCAAATACTTGTCCAGAGTCTGGGTTCGCAGATACCCGTCCTTTTCCATGTAAACATTCCAGAGACGGGATTTCCGGGCCAGATCGGCCTTGGTCGTGCCCGTGGCCTGAACCCAGCACTCCACGGCCAAGTTCATGACCCGCACAGCCAGTTGCCGTTTATCAGGATTTTTCTGGACTACAGGCAATCTGTTGGCACACTCCTCCATCAGGTCATGGACGGCCCTGAGATTTTCGGCCACGGCCTCAGGATCATCCAACCCATCTCCGACCGTCAAAGCGTCTTCCAGGTCCCTGAGGACTTGGCGCTGGACCGTGAATTCTTGAAGGATGGAAACAAGGCCCCCGGGCCCATGGCCGAGGCCTTCCCTCTCGACCTCTCCATGGCTATCCGGCGGACGAAAAACCAGCA
>RZZR01000244.1 GCA_009929795.1 Deltaproteobacteria bacterium
GTACACCCCGGCCTTGGTGATGCCCGTGATGGCCGAGTAGTACCTGAAGTCCGTCGAATTCCAGGCCGGCAAAAGATTGGCACCGAAGACCTCGGACACTCCCTCGGCGTCTTTCTCCAGCGCGTCGTTCAGGATGTCCCAATCGATCTTCAAGAGACCGAATGTCACCGAGTTCTGGTCCGTGTCCGTTGTGATCCCTAGGCCGCCCAGAGCCAGAAACTTGTCGTCGTCGTAGTCGAAACCAGTTGCCTTGGAGGCGACGATGTTTTTCAGGTTCTGACTGATCATCTGCAGACCGTAGTTTCCGGTTAGCAGCGAACCCTGATTGGTCATCTGATTGACCTTGGTCAGAGCCTGGATCTGACCCATGACGTCGTTGTACCCCGACACGAACGTCTCGATCTTTTCCCGGATGGCGTCCAGGTTGTTTTCGGTGTTTATGCGGACCGTCGATCCGCTTTCCTTGAGGGTCAGGGTGATCCCGGAGACGACGTCATCGATGACATTGGTGCTTCGCTCGATCCAGGTTCCCGTGGGCCAGCCGTCAACCCGGATCTGGGCGTTCTGGGCGTTCTGGGTCTGGTCGAAGTCGGCCGATGCGAACCCGGCCAGGGTATTTGCCGGAGGGTCCAAAACAACCACCTGATTGTCCGAGCCCAAATCCATTCCTCGGAGCTGGAGATAATAGTTGTTTCCATCGTTGACCAATGAGGCCCGGACCATGAGCTGCCCATTGGAATCCCTGTTGTCGCCACTGGCGTTGATGTAGGATGCCAAGGCCTCAAGGCTTGAGTTGGCCGCCACGTCAACGGATACTGTATTACCCCCATAGGTGAACTCGAAGACCGAAGCCGACGGGGCCACTATGTCAGTTGAACTGGAAAATCCGGTCGTGGAAACAAGAATGTCGTTCTGGGCCAGCTGGTTGATCTCCACCGTGTGTGTGCCCAGATCGGCGTTGCTTCCGGCCGCGGCGGTCAAGGCCGTTTCGTTGGAACTTGTCACGCTCTTGATCAGGAATTCGCCCTGGGTGTCCATGGATTCCATGGTTGTCTTCAGGAACAGCAAGGACGAGTTCAACCCGCGGAACGCCTCGTTCTTGCTTTCCCATTCGGCCTTCCAGGCCTCGAGTTGCTGGCTCTTTCGCTTTTCGATCTGAACCAGACTGGTGACCATGGAGTCGAAATCAGTCCCGTTCCCCAGACCGGTAAAATATATCGACCCAGACGTCAGATAATTGCTGCTCAGCATCTCGTCGGACATGACAACTCCCGATATTCACATGGCGGAACAAAATTCCCTGTCGTCCCTTCTTTGCAAATTTCAAACCGGTAAAAAAAGGCCGGGCCCTGTTCGGGCCCGGCCTTCAAGTTTCACGAGTGGATCAAAACCCGTGATTCGTTTTGCAGCCCGTTACCCCATCAACTGGAGGGCCATTCTCGGCAGGGAGTTGGCCTGGGAGAGCATGGCCACGGCAGCCTGGGTCAGAATCTGGTTCCGAACGAACTCGGTCATTTCCAGGGCCACGTCCACGTCGGAGATGCGGGACTCGGCGGCCTGCAGGTTTTCGGCCTGAATCTGCAGGTTGGTGATGGTGTTCTGGAGCCTGTTCTGCAGGGCTCCCAGATTGGCCCTGATCTCGTCCTTGGAAGTGATGGCCTTGTTCAAGGCGTCAAGGGCCTGTTGGGCCAATTCCTGTGTGGAAATGGAACGGCCCGCCGTAGTGGTTGCGCCCAAGCCAACGCCAAGGGCAGAGGCCGTGGATGTTCCGATCTTAATATAATAGTAGTCCTCTGCGCAATCGTTGGCCGTGCCGAAGTGGACCTTCAGCTTACCGGTCGATACGACGCCGGATCCACTATGGGTATCACCCGACAAATTGCCGTTTAGCAAAGCAATACCATTAAAATCCGTTGCGTTGGCGATTCGGGTGATCTCCGAGGCCATGGCCTGGTACTCGGAATCGATGATCAGCCGCTGGGCCGAGGTGTAGGTTCCCGTGGCCGCCTGGGTGGCCAATTCCTTCATGCGGATGAGCTTTTCGTCGATGACGCCCAGAGCCCCGTCCGCCGTCTGGATCATCGAGATGGCATCGTTGGCGTTGCGCACGCCCTGGTTCAGCGAGGCGATGTCGGCCCGCATGAGTTCCCTGACCGCCAATCCGGCCGCATCGTCGGCCGCCGAACCGATCCGAAGCCCCGAAGACAATCTCCTCGTGGATACGGAAAGGGCATTGTAACTGCTGCTCAGGTTCCTGGCGGCGTTCATGGCCATGAGGTTGTGATTGATAATAAGCGACATGATTGTTCCTCCTTGAATGTTGTCGGCTTCCTTGCCTTGTTTCTTCCCTTGCCTATGCTATCGGCCGTTCGAGGGATTTCTTTAGGGCGCCATCCGGCTCCCTCGAATTCTTTTTTGGTCCAGTGAAGGAATCCCGCCTTTTCACACAACCAATGCTGTGAAGTGGCCTCGTCCTCAATCGTGGGGAAAATCGTGCCGCGCACGACCATTGGCTACTCTTTCTTAGCAAGCCTCGTGCCTGAAAAAAATCAGGTTTGGACTTTCTCGCCTCAACTCCGAAACCTTGCCTTGCGCGGACGAAAGGGCTAGAGGTCAATAACGGAGAATATGGCATGCACACGCATCAGACCCCCGACGCATTCAAAGACTGGGAGCGAACCATTCTCGGCTTGGCCCAAGGCGACATCCCCGAAAGCCTGACCCCGTTCGCCGACATGGCTCAGGCC
>RZZR01000245.1 GCA_009929795.1 Deltaproteobacteria bacterium
CTTCGACATCGGTTGGCGTCCGGCGAGAAAGCCACAACCAATTTCCGTGGCCGTTGAACGAAAGATCGAATCCAGAATTCGTGATTGGTTTTTTTCGAATTCAGTTGAAAATATCAGGAGGTGGCGAAAGATAATCGCAATGGGAAACGCGGAAGGGTTCAGGAAGACTGGGATATTCAGACAACCAGGGTGAAGAAAAATTCAGGAGGATTCTATGAAAATTCGTCTTGTGCTGATGGCCGTGTTCGTCTTTTTCGTGGTCTCCCCGGCCCAGGCCTTTGGGCCGCCGTTCATTCCCGAAGCGGTCCAGACCAGCCCCCAGCTTTGGAGCCTGTACGAGAGCTTTTCTCCCGCCCAGGTCATCGAGGCCACGGACGGGGTCTATGTGGCCCGCGGCTACAACCGTGACAATCCGGTCCTCATCGATGGCCCCGACGGCCTAGTGGTCATCGATCCGGGCGAGAGCATCAATGCCTCCCTGGTCGTCAAGCAGGCCTTCAACGATCACCTGGACGACATCTTCAACCGCAAACCGGTCAAGGCAGTCATCTACACCCATCACCACGACTGCCATATCCATGGCGCGTCCGTGTTCGCCGGTCCAGGGACGGCCATCATCGCTCACGAGAATCTGATGGACATTCTCTACTACGACTGGTTCGGCCAGTTGTACCCCTCCCGGCGCACCGGGGGAACCATGATGTCCGGGGCCCTTTTCGCCTCGGAACCCAGATGGTTCTCCGGCGGCGGTCTGTTCTGCACCCAGATTCACGGTCCGTCCGGCTTCCTGCCCCCCAACGTGATCGTGAAGGACAACCTGGAGATGAACATCGCCGGCCTGGACTTCATCTTCTACTCCGCCCCGGGGGAGACCCGGGACGTTCTGGTCGTCTGGCTGCCCGAGAAAAAAACTCTCATTCAGATCGCCAACCTCTACGAGGCCATGCCGGCCTTCACCACCCTGCGCGGGGCCTATGCCCGGGACCCCTTGTCCTACATCCAAAGCATTGACCTCTACCGAAGCCTGAACCCGGAATACCTCGTCCTTTGCCACGGGCCGCATCCGGCCATCTCCGGCAAGGCCACCATCAACCAGCTTCTGACCAACTACCGTGACGCCATTCAGTTCATCCACGATCAGACCGTCCAGGGCATGAACAAGGGGCTGACCGCCGGTGAGATCAAGGACATCGTCAAGCTGCCTCCGCATCTGGCCAACGATCTCTTTTTGCAGGAAACCTATGGTCAGGTGGACAGGAACATTCGGGAAATTTTCTGGTGGTACCGGGGCTATTTTTCCGGCAAGTGTCGGGATCTCTACATCCACTCGCCCCAGGAAGAGGCCGAAATGGCCGCCGAGCTGGCCGGCGGCGTGGAGGCCTTGGCGGCCAAGGCCCAATCAGCCATGGAAGCAGGCAAGCTCGAGTGGGCTCTGCTCTTTGCCGACAACGCCCTCCTGCTCGACCCCCAGAACACCGTGGCCCGGGCCACCAAGAACGCGACCCTCATTTCCCTGGCCGAAACGACCATCAACGCCCAGACCCGGAACTACCTGCTCTCCGAGTATCTTGTGGAGACCAAACAGGCCATCTTTCCCCCAGCCGAGCATCCCAAGCTGGCCTTCAAAAACATGGACGACCACGCCGTGGGCTACATGTCCATGAAGGACCTCTTCCGGATCATGGCCGTCAATCTGAACGCCGAGAAATCTGTGAACGTGCAGACCTCCTTCGGTCTGTATTTCAACGATCTGAGCACGAACATCGACGAGGCCTGTTACACCCTGGAAATACGCAAGGGCATCCTTGAGGCCATCAAGTCGCCCATCTATTATTGCGAGTTCATTGTCATTGCCGATTCATCGGTCTGGAAGAACATCGTCCTGGGCAAGGTCCTGCCCCGAACGGCGGTGGAATCCGGCCAAGCCATCGTGTTCGGGGCCGCGCCGGAAAAATTCTACGAGGCCATGAGATTGTTCGATTGAAAACGTCCTTGGTCCCGGATGGTCCGACTTACGATCGATCCATCCGGGTGTTCCCTCATTTTTTTCAAGTGCAGGAGTTTCCTATGCCTTCACCCATGAACAGAACCGCATTGCTTCTTTTCTGCCTGACGGCCATGCTTCTTCTCACCGCCTGCGCCACGACCGGCCACAAGGCCAGTCTTCCCCAGGCCAAGCGGTTCCTGGACGGATACTACCAGAAACTCGAGCCCGGGCCTCCGGGCGGGGCCAAGATGCGCTGGTTCAAGCCCGGGGCGGATTTTGCCAAATACGACAAGGTCATGCTCGAAGGCGTGGTCTTCTATTTTTCGCCCGATTCGGAAGACACTCGTATTGACGCCGAAGAGATGAAAGAAATCAGCGACGCCTGCAACCTGGCCGTGGCGCAGGCCATCCAGGAGGGGTACCCCATTGTGGCCCAGCCTGGGCCGGACGTCATCCGCATCCGGTTCGCCATAACCGACCTGAAGCAGAGTCGCCCGGTCTTGAGTGCCGTGTCCACGGTCATCCCCGTGGGTCTGGGCATCAGCCTGGTCAAGAAGGGAACCACGGATTCCTGGACCGGATCCGGAGCGACCAAGGTCGAAGTCATGGCCCTGGACTCCATGACCAACGAAGTCATCGCCGCGGCCCAGGATGAGAAAAAGGCCGAGTTCGAGGATCGTTTCAGCAAA
>RZZR01000246.1 GCA_009929795.1 Deltaproteobacteria bacterium
CATGGTGCAGTAGATGACCTTGCCGCCGTGGGCGGTGATGTTGTCGCCCTCGTAGACGGAGTTGATGATGTAGCAATGCTCCTGGGCGTTGGCCCCGGGGCCGAGGGTGGAGTTCTCGATGTAGGCCCGCTGGGCCACCAGGACCTTTTCGCCGATGGAGCAATTTCCCTTGATGACCGCGTAGGGGCTGACAAAGGCGTTTTTGGGGATGTCGATATCCAGTTCGGGCTGGACCGAGGAGTAGATGGGGACGAAATCCTCCTTCCGGTCTTCGAAGAAGTCCATGAGAATTCCGTGCGGCTTGGAGTTCTTGTCCAGGGAGATGTACGGGGCAAGCTTTTTCGGGTCGTGGACGTAGTTGAATTCAAAGAGCCCGGGATACTTGATCCAGATCCGGCCTGGTTCGACGTTCATATTGGATAGGTCAGGGGTTTGGACATAGCCGAATTCGCCGATGACGCAGTGGTGGCAGACCGAGAGGTCCACGGTGGCGAAGGGGCCCAGAAAACAGCCGACTACCGGGGAACCGTGGATGTTGGCGTAGTGGAGGGCCAGGGTGTTGACGATGTCGAATCGCTCAAGGTTTTCGGGGTCGTGGGTGTGGTTGTGGACCAGGGTCTTGACCAAGGCGCTGTGCCGGATGGCGATGACCTCGTCGGTGTAGAGCTGGACCTCTCCCTGTTCGAGTTTGACGATGTCGCCCTTGTGCTTGAGTTCGTCGCCCCGGACATCGGTCTTGTAGAGGACCGAGCGCTCGACCTCGCATTTCCCGAGAAAATAGGATCCGGCCAGGTTGGAATGCTGAAATTCCAGATGGACGGGATGGTTGGCCGACAGGGCGTAGAAGGCGTAGTACAGGGCCCGGTGATCCAGGGGCAGGGACTCCTTGATGCAGGCCCGGACACTGACGGGCCGGTTGCGGAGATTGATGGCCACCCGATTGGCGATGTGTTCGACGAGTCTTTCCAAGGCTTTCATGGCGTCCTCCAAAAAAATGTTTTTGTTGAAAAAAGCGGCCGCCCGGGGGACGTCAAAGGGGCGGCCGCTTGCCGGTTTACGGGGTGGGCAGGGTGACGGGCATTCCCAGGAGCGGCCAGATGACCAGGACGGCCAGGCCGACCACGACCATGAGCATGACGCTGGCCGGGACGCCGTAGCCGAAGAATTCGCCAGGGCTGAATTGGCCCGAGTCGTAGGCGATGGCGTTGGGGGCCGCGCCGACCAGGAGCAGGAAGGGCATGCCGGCCGTGACCAGGGCGGCATAGAGGATGACGTCCGGGGCCACGCCCAGGTAGGGGGCCACGACCAGGGCCACGGGCACGGATATGGCGATGGCGGCCACGTTCATGATGAAGTTGGTCATGATCATGACAAAGAAGGCGATGCCCATGACAAAAACGAACCAGTGGGCCTTCAAGAAGAGGCCCAGCCAGTTGATGGCCAGCCATTCGGCGGCTCCGGTCTGCCAGAGGCAGAAGCCGATGCTCATGGCCCCGCCGAAGAGGAGGATGATGTTCCAGGGGATCTCTTCCAGGTCCCTGATGGAAAGGATCTTGAAGACGAAGAAGGATACGCTGGAGAGGAGGATGAGGCCGGTCTTGTCGATGGCGCCCAGGGCCGGGATAAAGGACCTGAGGCCCATGACCAGGATGACCAGACCGACGATGAGCGCGGCCAGGATCTCGTTGCGGCTCATGGGGCCCATCTGTTCGTTGAGTTCCCGGGCCTTTTCCCTGAGGCCGGGGATGGTGTCCTTTTCGGGCTTGCAGAAGATCATGAAAAAGCCCCAGAGGAGAAAGACCATGAGCCAACCGATGGGGGCCATGTAGTAGGTGAGCTGGAAGAAGGAGACGTCCTTGCCGGCGATCTCATTGAAGAAGCCGATGGCCACGGGGGCCCGGGCCGCGCCGAGGAGGGTGATGATGGACCCGGCCCCGGCCACGTAGGCCATGCCCATGAACAGGCCCTTGCCGAACTTGGTCTTGTTGGTGCCTTCGCCGTACAGGGAATAGATGGCCAGAAGCAGGGGGTAGATGGTGGCGGCCACGGCGGTGTGGGCCATGATGTGGGTCAACAGGGCTGTGACCACAAAGACTCCGAGGTAGATGCGGCTGGTCTTCTCGCCGACGACCATGAGCATCTTGTAGGCCAGACGCTTGGTCAGGCCGGTCTTGGTGAAGACCAGGCCGATCATGATGGAGGCGAAGATGAACATGACCGAGGGGTCCATGAAGTCCTTGAAGGCCACGTTGGCCGGTCGGATCAGGAACAGGGCCTGAAGGATGCCGATCATGATGCTGGTGATGCCGATGGGCACGACCTCGAAGACCCACCAGGTGCCGGCCAGGAGAAAGACGGCAAGGGCGCCCTTGGCCTCGGGACTCAGTATGAAGCGCTTGCCGGCCGGGTCGATCGCGTCGGGCCAGGCTGGGGACATGTAGACGATGGCGAACAGGGCCAGGCCCAGAAAGAGAAAGAGATTGCGTTTCCAGTCGAACGTGTTTGCTTTGGCCGCTACCATGTTGGGGTTCCTCCTTGGGTGTCTGACGGGCCGGGCCTAAAGGCTGCAGGCCAGCATGCCTTCACGGATTTTTTCGAAGACGTCTCCGAAGCGGAGGACGCCGGTGACCTTGCCTTCCCGGCGGACGAGCAGGGGTTGGTGGACGCC
>RZZR01000247.1 GCA_009929795.1 Deltaproteobacteria bacterium
TGCAGTGCATGAATCACCTCATCCCGCCGGATTCGGGCAGGATGTTTCTGAACGGCTCAGAGGTCCGCATCCATCACAAGAAGGATATGTACGCCTTTCGGCAACAGGTGGGCATGATCTTTCAGGATTTCAACCTGTTTGATCACTTGGACGCCATGAACAACGTGGCCGTGGCCCTGCGCAAGGTCAAGGGCTGGTCCAAGTCGAGGGCCAGGGAGCGGGCCATGGCCGAACTCGAACGGGTCGGTCTGGCCTCCAGGGCTAATCTCTACCCGGCTGAACTCTCTGGTGGGCAGAAGCAGCGAGTGTCCATCGCCAGGGCACTGGCCATGGATCCGACGGTCATTTTACTGGACGAGCCGACCTCGGCCCTGGATCCGGAGCTCATCGGCGAAGTTCTGGCGGTCATCAGGGATCTGGCCAAGTCGGGTATGACCATGCTCATGGCCACGCATCAGATTTCTTTCGTTCAGGCAATGGCCCAGGAGGTCCTGTTCATGGAGCGCGGCGAGGTCATTGAGCGCGGTCGGCCGACGGACCTTCTTTGCCCGGGTGCCGGAACCAGGACCCAGGCCTTTTGCGACAAGCTGAGCGAATTGGCCGAGGAAGGATAGAATGGGAGAAGGGTTTTTCTGGTCCGAATTGGTGCCGGCCCTGAACACCGGGCTGTGGATGAGTGTCCGACTCATCGTGCCCTCGGCCGTCATGGGTCTGGTCCTGGGAGTCGTGGTCGGGGCTCTTCGAGCCTACGCCATGGCCCCCGTGCAACGACTGGCCAATGCGTATACGGCCCTGTTCAGGGGGACACCGCTGGTGGTCCAGTTATTCGTCCTCTACTTCGGGCTGCCCAACGTCGGGATCTTCCTCGATCCGTACCCGGCGGCGGTCCTGGGATTCACTTTGTGCAGTGCGGCTTACCACTCGGAGTACATCAGGGGGGCACTGCTTTCCATTCGCAAGGGTCAGACTTTGGCCGCCCAGGCTCTGGGCTTCGGCACCTTTGGCACGGTGTTCTGGATCATTATTCCCCAGGCCATGCGCCGGGCCTTGCCCGGGTGCGGCAACGAAATCATCTACCTCATCAAGTACTCGTCCCTGGCCTATATCATCACCTGCATCGAGTTGACCGGAACGGGCAAGATGATCGCCTCGCGATCGTTTCGCTTCACAGAGGTCTTTCTGGTGGTGGGCTTTTACTATCTGTTGCTTGTCACCCTGGCTACGTTCATCCTTTCGACTATCGAGAAGAAGACGGCCATTCCCGGGTTTGGTCAAGGCCGTTAGGCCCGACGAAATCGACCAGTCAGACAAAGGCATGGCCCCGGGCCACGATTTCAACCTTGCCGCCGATCCAGGCCCGCTCTACGTATCCGTCGGATCCTCGGTCCAGGCGGACGCATATCGCGTGCCCGCTGGGCTGGACGATGGAGCACCGGTCCAGGCCGAGGTTCAGGGCCAGGGCCAGTGAGCCGGACCCGCAGGCGGTTTCGGCGTGCAAGGTGTGGGTGGCAGCGACCCGGATACAAGGCTTGATGGACAGGGAGATTCCGGTCCGTCGGTACCAGACGCATCCGGCCGCCGGCAGATCGGCCAGACCGTGGACGTCGAGGAGTTTTCGAACCACGGTCGGCCAGTCAGATGGAAAGGGTGAGTGGTCCTCATCTACCAGTAGATGGGAGATGCCGGGAAGGTGGACCGGATTCGGGGCCGGAACAGTCAATCCATCCGGCAGGGGGATCTCCACCCAGGCCTCCAAGCCGGAGAGGACCCGGCAGGCCAGGGGTCGTTCGGCTCCGGAAACACTGATGACGGTTTCGAAAGGCGCGTCAGTTTCCGTCCGGCTTTCCAGGGCCAAAACGGCGGCCAGAGACCTTGCTGCGTTGCCGCAGAATTCCCCGCCCATCATGTCCAATCTGGGGATGTCGTCCAGGGTGGAAACAAAGCCCACTTGTTCGGCCCCGAGGTGCGAGTCTTTCATGAGGCGGCGAGCCAGGGAGACCATTACCTCGGGTTCCGGGGGCGAAGTCATGACCAGGATCGTCGGGTTGCCTCCGGGAAAGGCCTTGTAGAATGGAATTTCTATCATGCGCGAATGGCGCTGGCTCCTGCCTCGCGAATTCTATCCGACAGATAGCCTTCGATCTCGTCGTCGCTTTGATCGACATCAAAGCAACAGGCGTCCTTGCCTTGGAGTCCATCAGGGACGACATCGCCAACGCAGTCGGGATCGGTGATCAATTCCGAGGGAAAACAGACCGAGAGCCAGCGTTCCTCGGGTTCGTCGTCAATGACATCGATGAGGACTAGAATCGGCTCATTGCTCCGGGTCGGATGCAGACCGCGAAGCGAGTATGAAACGCCTGGTCTGGCCGAGAAGTCGAGGTTCATGCCGTCAATGGAGGCAAGTACCGAGTGGAGGGAGTGAAACAAGGGCTTGATCCCCTTTTCGTCGACGGGCCAGGATTCGAGAAAGTCGGTCAAGGCAATGGCGGATTCTTCTGTCATGCTAGTTCCTTCTGTTTGTGTTGATAAAATGAATTTTTGTATTGTGACGGAGTGGCCCTAAACAGACGAAGTCTCTAGGAGGATTGTCATGGATCGTCAAATATCCATGCTTTCTTGTCTGAGCGGGTTTATTGACAAG
>RZZR01000248.1 GCA_009929795.1 Deltaproteobacteria bacterium
GGACGAGGATGGCCACCACAGCAGTTCCGCATCGGCCAGGCCAGGGATGGCCTCACGGACCAGCTTGACCAGTTCGCCCCTGGAAAGGGCCTCGGGGCCAGTCGGGTCGTAGTCGGCCATCATGACCCCAGGACCGCCCGGCCATTGAAAAAAAGCCTTGGCCCTGGTATAGGTCCCAGCAGGCCGCCCGGCCTTCTCGAACTCGTCCTTGCTCATGATGGAGCATGACCGGGCGGGCGGGACCCCATAGGTCAATGCCTGGTCCGTGGTCAGGCTGGACAGGACGTTGGCGAACTCCTCCAGCCCGGCCACCTCAATGACCTTGGCCGTGCCCTTGACCATGTTGGCCGAGGTGGTCTTGGCCAGTTCGCCCTCCGGCCCAAGGCGGAATTGCTTCGACAGTATCTTGGGCGTGGTGGAGGTCAGGACGGTCAATTTTGCTGGCATGTCTCGCCCTCCATGTATGGGGCCGCCACCCTCTTGACCATTTCGGTTGCCAGGTCGGAAACGTCCGGCATTCCCTCCGCCACCATGCCCACGAAATCGTCAAGCGTGGTGTCCTCGTCCATGGCTCCCAGGTTGACGAGTTCGGCCATGGTTTCCCGAATACTTGCCAGTTCGGCCCTGATCCGTTCGGTGGCCTCGGACAGGTTGTCCCCAGGCAAAAGCGACAAAATGTCGTTTTTCGCAGGCTCCAGGGACAGCTTCGCGGCCTGCATCATTCGTTGTGCGGTCCGCATGCTCCAGGGCAAGGACGATTCCACCCATGTTCTGAAATGCCCATGGCCCACCCGCTCTTTCGCCTGAATCAGATCAAGGCCATTCTCGACGATGGTTCGGGCCGATCTCGTCTTGATCCTCTCGGCTGTCTCGGTCAGGAAATCCCGATCCGTTGTTGATAGTGCGGTTTCCATGCTACTGCTCCTTGCCCAAATAAATGTACCGTCCCACCCGATGCCGTTTGCCATCCTCGGCAACGGACCATTCCATTTCGGTGATGATCCGATGCCCCACCCGGCGCAATTCCATAACCCTGGCGGCGCTATGCAGAACGCCAAGGGCGCGAAACTCTGGGATCGAGCAGGATGACCTTTGCAGACATTCCAAAACGAACTTGCGTTGCGCGTCTCCCAGTTTCATGACTGCACCTCCTTCAACCTGTCGCAAATCCACTCGGCAAGCTCGTTTCGGTCATAGCAAACGCGCTCACCGATGGTCAGTTTTCGCGGACCACCTCCAGCACAGTCTCGATTCGACATGCCCCTCGGATGCAATAGGCCACCGGAGAAAGTGCCAACTTGGGACCGGGCCACGATGGGCGCGCTCCAAGCGTCGATCAGTCGTTGGTAAAGTTCCTGCTTCTGCATGTGTCACCTCGCATGTTGCGGTTGAATTGGTGACGACAAGGAAGCATTGTCGTTGAAGAATAGGCAGGGACAACTTTTTTTGAAAAACTGTCCCCGTAGTAAGGCGGGATATTATCGGCGGGTGCGTTTCTTCAGGATATGTTGCTCAATCGTTTCAGGAGATACGGCGTAGACGTTGGCAATATGCTCGACTGCATCAGCCAGGGGCATCCCTTTCAGCACTCTGAGCGCCTTGATGACCTGAAAGATATGGGCGCGGTCAATGGACGTTGACCTTTTTTGAATCTCTCGACCTTGTTCTGGTTTGCCGATGTGTTCGGCCAATAGTGCAAGCCCAGATTCGGTTCCCAGAATATGCTGGTTTCCTGCCTGAACTGCTTGGCGCAAAGGGTCAACATGGCCATGAACTCGTGCTTCAAATTCGGCCATGGCGGCCCCCAGATCAGACGCCCAGAAATCCGGCATGGACTTCATGCCCTCGAAATGGTTGTGCCAGAAATCAAGATGTGCGTTGAGGTCTTTCTCGGACAGATCGCCCGATAGGATTTTTCGGATGGAGTCTTGAAGCTCGAACATGATCCACCTCCGCGATGGATTCCGCTTGATGGATGCCCGGCCCAGGGCGGAGCGGAGGGCCGCCTTTTCGGGGATCAGCCTATGGCCGGGCAAATTTTGGTCAGTTATCTATCGGCTTCATCCAACTGCGTTGCGGCCTCACCCATACGGGCCACCATGGCCTTGATGATTGCCGTCAGACCGTGTTGACCTTGCGCCTGGAGCCCATCGGCCAGGACGGCCAGACCTTCAAGGCCCTCCATGATGACAAGAAGGTGGTCGCGTTGCGGGTCGTTGGAGATGTTGGTATTCATTGTTTCAGCCATGATGTCCTCCCTAGTAGGATGTTGATGGTCAGGCCCGGTTCCATGCCCACCATGGAGTCGGGCCGTTTTATTTCAGGCCATTTCCGGCCTTGAAATTTCATTGGCATGTCAAAGGTCGTCTTTTCGATTTCAGCCCCTAGAATCGACTCTCACGGCCTCATGTGCGGGCCGTGGCGATGTCCACCACCTTGGGCCTGGATATGGCTTCAAGCGTGGCCATGGTGTCCTTGAGACCGTCCGGGGCAAGGTGACTGTATCGCTCCGTTGTCTTGATCTGTGAGTGCCCCAGGAGTTTGCCGACCTTGAACAAAGATTCCCCGGCCATGACCAACCACGAAGCGCAAGTGTGCCTCAATGTGTGAAAGGTCACCTTGTCCCGTATGTCGTCCAC
>RZZR01000249.1 GCA_009929795.1 Deltaproteobacteria bacterium
TTTCGGCACGGGCACCGCCGCAGTCGTTTCTCCCGTGAAGTCTATTTCCTACAAGGACAAAAACTATAAAGTTCAAAATGGCGAAGTGGGAGAATGGGCGCAGAAGCTACATGATGAAATCGTCGGCATTCAATATGGTACGAAGGAAGACCCCTTCGGCTGGATATATGAGGTCAAATTGTAGGAACCTGCCGGGTAGGCGGGGACATGGCATTGTTGCTGAAGCCCTGATCCGGGATGTGGCACATCGCGCAGGACAGGGTCTCGTTGCTCGACAGGCGCCGGTCGAAGAATAACTTGCGCCCCAAGTCGACGCGGGCTGCGGTCATCTCCTGTCCCTCGGGCAGGACTATGGGCGGCAGCCCCGGGGGGCTGTGGCTGGCCTGGGCCAGCAATTCCCGGGTCCGCAGGGGTGGTTTCACCTCGCCGGCTGCCGCCTTATAGCCACCGGCTGCGGCCTCCTGCATCAGGGTGAGAGCGTCCGCCAGTACGAGATCGGGATGCAGGAAGGAAACGCTGTAGATGTTGCGTATCCGGCGTTCCGGATCGATGAGAAACACGCGCAGCACATGGGAGATCTGCCCGGTGTTTTCACCTTTCTCGTTATAGACCCTGTTCACGCCCTGGTCATAAGCGGCGAGGATGGGGTCGAGGGCCTCGTTTGATTCGGTGGTGAGAAAGAGCCAGTCCGCCCCCTTGCCGGCGAAGTTCTCGGCGTACAGGCGCATCACCTCCGGGACATCGTTCTGCGGGTCGAAGCTGAGGCTGATCAGGCGCATGCTTGCGGCCAGCTCGGGATCCTTCTGCATGGCCTGATACAGGCGATAGAGGACGTAGGTCGCCAGGGGACAGCCATTGACATCGTCGCAGCTGCTGTAGATGAAGCTCAGTACCACATACTTGCCGTCGAACAGATCATGGAGCCGGGCCTTCGAGCCGTCAGTCGCGAGGACCGGGCCGTCCGGGGCCTCGGCGATGGGCGGCAAGCTGTAGGTTCCGGGGTCCGGCGGATCAAAAAGCAGGGTGGAATATCCGGGGGCCACGACCCGGGGCCGGTCGATGGCACCCGTGACCTGTCCCTTGGTTCCGGAGGCATCGTCAGCCAGGGCGGCAGGGATGGCGCCCAAGACGCAATTCAGAAAGAACACGAGCGCGACGCGGGAAATTGGTTTCTTCAGAAACATGCGCCTATCGGACTCCTCGGCCGACACCATCTGCCGTTGTCTATATTAGAAACCGCCCGACCACTTTATGTGTTCGGGCGGTCATGCTGCTGAGGGCGTTCTTGCAGCAAAGCCCCTTTGTCGCTTATGACGGCATAGGCATGGCTTCAGTCGGCCGGAGCAGCGACGGCCACGGCATCACCCAATGTCTCCACCGGCTTCTGCTTCCCGGCGATATTGGTTTCGAAAAGCTCGTTGGAGTTGAAGGTCATGAGATGGGCACGCCCCAACTTTTCCTTGTAGAAGTCGACCTCGAATCCCAGGACCAAGTTCTCGCCGTCCCAGTTGTACATCCTGAGAAACTGCTCATCCGCCTCGTCCTTTTTGTCCCAGTTACCCAGCAGAGACGAGGTGAAGTACAGCCGCTTGCCGTCCCAGCTTTGGGAAACCATATTCACCTGCGAGCCAATTTTATGCTCGCTCACCAGCTTGGCATTGAAGGGGTCGGAGACGTCGAACCGACGTGTGGTGCCATCCATGAAGGTATTGACCCACAGTGTGCTGTCGTCGGCGCTGATGGAAAAGGCCACCGGCAACGGTACCTTGGAGGGGTCGCCGATGGTACCCACTTCACGGGCTGTCCAGCCTTCCTTCTGATCCTCGTAGATGAGCCAGATCTTGGAGGTCAGGGCGGTGGTGGTGAAGCAGTAGTTGCTGCCCCAGGTACAACGGATCTCCAAAGGGGCACCGGGGATGTCGAAGATCTTCAACGGCTCGCGCTTGTGCAGGTCCCACACCATAGCGGTGTTGCCGAAGCGCTTCATGGCCTCGGGATCGTTCAGCATCTGACCGAAGTCCATCATGTAGTTGGACCAGCCGGTGAATGAACTGGTCACCATGATGTTCTTGGCCGGCAGGAAGCGCACGTCGTAGCCATAGCCGTCGGCGTACTTGCCGGTCTTCTCGGCACCACGCAGGTTGTCATCCGTGGGCATCCAGTAGGTTTCCACGAATTCGCCTTCGTTGGTGTATTCCACCATCGCCGTGCGGCCGCCGTGGTCCTTGTTGTTGGACAGGGCGCTGATCATCATGCGACCGGGCAGGGCGAAGAAGCTGTGGGGCCCCACCACGCCACCGCTCGCCTTGACGAAGTCGTCGATGACCTTGTGCAGCGTTGGCTTGCTCGGATCGGTGTGGACGTCGAAGATGAAGATCTTGTTGGTATCCAGGGTGCCGGCCCACAGATACCGGCGGTCGTCGCTGTATCCCGAGTGATGGGCCTCGTTGCGTCCGCCCACGGAGAGGCTGTGAATGACCTCGCCGAAGGTTTCGGACTTGGGATCCGTATCGATGGTCACGAGCTTGTCTTGCTCATCGCCTACGCCCTTTACACCGAGGGTCCAGACGTGTACGAACTGCTCCTGGCCCGTGATCTTCGGCGAATAGGGTGAGACGCACGTC
>RZZR01000250.1 GCA_009929795.1 Deltaproteobacteria bacterium
CGTGTTCAGGAGTTCCCCCAGATGCTTGACCGCCCGGGCCAGCCGTTCCTGCCGGGCCTGCAGCTCATCGGCCCCAAGTTCCTCCAGTTGCCGGATCACGTCGGCCACACCCGCCCGAGCCAACTCGAGACTCCCGGCCGCCTGCTTAAGGGCCGAGGACCGAATCTGGTCATCCCCCCATTGCCGGACCAGCACGGACCGCCTGGCCCGGGCCTCGTCGAGTGCCCGGCGTCCCTGGTCCAGGGCCTCGGAGGCTTCGGTCATCCGCCGGTCCAGATCGTCCACATCCCTACGAAGATCCTTCAGCCCGGCTTCCCGGGCCGCCAGCCTGGCGGTCAGGGCTTCGCTGGTCTTGTCCAGCCCCTTGAGCCTTTGATCACCGGAAATTTCACGCATCCGGCAACCCAGGCGCTCCTCCAGTCGGACGGTCTCGGACTCGGCTTCGATCAGAGCCGATGAGTCCGCTTCCAGCCGCCTTCTGGTCCCGTCCGGGTCCAAGGCCGCCAGAACGGCCACGGCCGTGGTCACGGCCTCTTCGGCGGACCTTCTGGCCTCGGACAGCTCCTCGGCCTCGGCCAGAGTGGTCGCCCCAAATTCGATCAAGGCCCTCTCCAGCTCGTTGCCGGTCTTTCGGGCCCGTTCCCGGGCCAGTTCCAGATCCTGCAATCCCCCGGGCAGAATGCTGAACTCGGTACCTTCGCCCACCAGAATCCGGGCCTCGGCCTGAATGGTGATCTCCTGCCCGACCACGGCTTGCCGGCCATCCACAAGCACGGGCCGATCGGAGCGGACCAGTCTGACGCCCGTGGACCGGACGCCCAGGGCTCCTTGGGCCTCGCGTCTGGCCTCTTCCAAGGCCCGTAGCCGCCGCAGATCCTCCAAGCCGATCCTGGCCAGACCGGCCAGCCTTTCCTTCAGGCCGGCCAGATCCTTTTCCCGGGCTTCGACATTCTCGAGCCGGGCCACACTCCGGTCCCTCGCCGAACGCAGTTCGGCCCGGCGAACCTGGGCCCTGGCCAGATCCCGCGTCAGGCGAACTCTCTCGGCCACCCGGGCCGTCCGCTCAAGCCTTGCCTCGACGGCCCGAATCCGTTCCCGACCCTGAGCCCGCTCGATCCGCAAAGCATCCAGGCCGGTCTCGGCCGGACCGGTTTCAGCCTCCAGAAATTCGATCCGTTCGGAAAGGGAGCGGATCTCGGCCTCGGCCGTCTGAACCCGGTTGAACTCGGCCTCGGCCGCCAGGGCCGCAGCGTTCAACTCTCTGCGTCGGCCCTCCAATTCGGCCGCCCGGCGGAGATCGGCCTCGGCCTGGGACTGATCGGCCTCCAGTCGGGCCAGGTCGATCTCCCGGCGGGTCATGTCCGCTGTCAGCCGCTCCAGGGACTCGGCGTCCTGTTGGCGAGACCGAACCTTGCCTTCCAGTTCGTCCACCCTGGTCTTGGCCGCAACTGCCGCCTCCTGGGCCTTCCTGACCGGTGAACCCTGCCTGAAGGCTCCACTTTTGGTGAATATCTCGTCGTGACGCTGGGCCATGAGCGAAACTACCCGCTCGTCCCGGTCCGATTGGAGCATGGCCCCGCCCCCGGCCGCCTGCAGTCGCCTGACCAGATCGCCGTGCCGGTCCCTGGCCGTGACTGCCGGGTCGTTCCAGCTCTGGCCCTGCCAGACCCAGACGTGGCTCCAATGGCCGTCGATCTCCGAAAGTTTGGGCTGGTCCCCGCCCAGCAACGCGGCCAGTTCGTTCTCGGCCGCCTCGCCTTCCAGGACAACCCCGCCATGCGCGGTCAGGGTCGTCCTCCAACTCTGGCCGGAAAATCGCTTGAACAGGGTATACACCCGGCCACGGGCCTCGAAAACCAGTTCCACCTCGGGATGTCCGGTTCCCGTTCGGGACAGCATGGACTCGCGCTTCTGGCCTGTGGTCCTGGCCCGAAGGAACAGGGCCCGGTGCAGGGCCTCGGCCAGGGTGCTCTTTCCGCATTCGTTGGGCCCGCCCACCAAGGTCAAACCAGGATCGAAGGTCAGGGCCAGATTCTCGTGGACCCGATACTGACGGATCGTCGCCTCGAGGATGCGCATCCTTTACTCCCCAGCCTGAGCGCAGGCCGCGAACAATTCCCGCAGGGCCTGGCCGGCCGTTTCATCTCCGTTTCGAGCCTGGTCGGCCAAAATCCCGGCCACCCGGCCGATGAGCGGATCCCTGTCCCCCTGGGCCAGGGCCTCCATTTCAGCCGCCGAAGGCAGAGGGACGGTCGCATCGGCGAGCTTCAGCCGTAAAACCCTGGCCCTCAGGGAATCCAGAAATTCGTCCAGCCCGGTGGCCGTTTCAAGATCCAGGCTGCCTCTCAGCCCGAGGCGCAGGAGGCTCTCGTGAGCCCGATCCCCGAGCAGGTCCAGAACCCCGCGCCGAAAACCCTCCAGACCCGGCAAGGAGGTGAAGTCATGCTCCAACCCGACCCAGGTCAATCGGCCAGTGGCCTCGGCCCGGACCTCGGGCTCCAATCCCCGCCTGACCCCCACCACCAGGGTCTGCCCGGTCGAGTAGTCCCCACCCTTGGCGAACCGATCCGGCTCCGGGCTGCCCGAGTACCAGGCCTTGTCCGCGACCCGCTTGGTGCCATGC
>RZZR01000251.1 GCA_009929795.1 Deltaproteobacteria bacterium
GCTCCCTGGCCTGCGCCCGCCTGGTCCACGGTCGGCTCTCCTGGGAGACCTCCGGCATCCGCATCGCCTCGTCCGGCGGCCTGTCCACCGGCTTCGAGGCCCGGCTCTGCGTGGCCTGCGATCCGGCCCCCTGCGCCGAAAACTGCCCCACCGGGGCCCTCACCCAGCGCAAGGGCGGCGGGGTCAAGGTCAAAAAGGATCTCTGCATCCGCTGCAACGCCTGCGTCCGGGCCTGTCCGGTGGCCGCCGTGGCCCTGGATCACGACAACCGCCCGTACATCTGCATCCATTGCGGCCGCTGCGTGCCCTTCTGTCCGCACGCCTGCCTCGAACTGATCGAAGTCGAGATCGGGGAGGACGACGACCAATGATCACCGAACAATTCCGCATTCTCAAAGTCGACCTGACCACCCGCCGGGCCTCGGTGGTCATGTTTGGAGACCGCTCGACCCTGCTCGGCGGCAGCGGCCTGGCCGCGGCCCTCTTCCTGGAGTTCGGCCTGCCCGACCAGCCCTGGGACCACCCGGATCAGCCCTTCATCCTGGCCATCGGGAGCCTGACCGGGCTCTATCCTCTCATGAGCAAGACCGTCTGCGGCTTCAAGTCTCCCTACCATGACCAGTACGCCGAAAGCCACGCCGGAGGCCGTTCGGCCCTGGCCCTGCGCTTCACCCGCTACGACGCCCTGGTCGTCACCGGCCGGGCCGAGCGCCCGGCGGTCCTGGGCATCGGATCCCGGCGCATGGACATCCGGGACGTCCCCTATCTCTGGGGCCGATGCGCCCTTCAATCCGGCAAGGTCCTCAGACGGATGTTCCCGGGGTCGGGACATCGGAGCATTCTCCGCATCGGCCCGGCCGGGGAAAACCGCTCGGCCATGGCCTGCATCAATGTCGATACCTACCGCCATTTCGGCCGATTGGGTTCCGGCGGCGTCATGGGCGCCAAAAACCTTAAGGCCATCGCCCTCATCGGCGACGCCGACTTTGCCCTGCCCGGGACCAAGGACTACCCCAAACTCTTCAAAGACATCTTCCTGCGGCTCACGGCCACGGACATGATGAGCAAGTACCACAACTACGGCACGGCCGTAAATCTGGAGCCCCTGAACGAACTCAAGTCCCTGCCCTGGCGCAACCTCCAGCAGACCGCCGATCCGGGCATCGAGACCGTCACGGGCCAGAACTTCGCCGACGAAACCCTGCTCCGCAACGCCGCCTGTGCCGGTTGCCCGGTGGGCTGCATTCACATCGGTTTCGTCCGCCAAAAATTCATGGAGGAGAACCAGTATCTCTATCGTCAGGTGGCCTATGACTACGAGCCCATCTTTTCCCTGGGAACCATGCTCGGGGTCACCGACCCCTTTGCCGTTTTGACCATTTTGGACGAGGTCGAAAAGGCCGGCCTGGACGCCATGTCCGCCGGGGTGGCCCTGGCCTGGGCCACCGAGGCCCTGGAAAAGGGCGTGGTCTCCGAGGCCGAGACCCTCGTACCCCTGACCTTTGGCGACTCCAAGGCCTTTGAACTGGCCGTGGCCCATCTGGGCAACGCCGCCAACGACTTCTACCGGGCCCTTGCTCAGGGAGCATTGGCCGCCGCCGACATCTACGGCGGGGCCGACTTCGCCTGCGTCCTCGGCCAGGAAATGGCCGGATACGCCACAGGAGAGACTTTTTTCGCCTCCCAGTCCCTGAGCTTCAGACACTCCCATCTGGACACCGGAGCCTACACCTACGACCAGAAGCACAAGGATCAGGACGTGGCCAAGGTCGTCGACTTCCTGGTCAAGGACGAGGCCGAGCGTTGCGTCCTGACCTCCATGGTCTCCTGCCTCTTTGCCCGGGGCGTGTACACCATGGAGACCTTGCAGGAAGCCCTGGCCGCCTTGGGTCTGGACGAAGCCGCCCAAGGGCTGCCGGGCAAGGGCGAGGACATCCAGCGCTTGCGATGGAGGGCCCGCATGGCCACCGGATACGATCCGGAATCCGTCCGCCTGCCCAAGAGGTTTTTGGAAGTTGAAACCTGGAAGGGCCCCATCGACCCCGTCTACCTGGACGCCCTGCGCCGGGAATATGCCCTGGCCATTCGAAAACTGGGGACCCTGCCGGACCAGACAGCCGAACAGGCATGAGTCGCAAGAAACGAAAGGGAAAGACCGCTTCCAAGCCTCGCGAGGCTTCCATCCCTTTTCGAAAGTGGATCAGGAACCCACCTCCGGAATTCAGGATGCTCGCGGTCTTCGCCCTGGTCTTCGGGATTGGCCAGACCCTCTACCGCGTTTTTCGTGACGCCATCTGGCCAGTGTGGACCGTGATCCTGAACGCTCGGGTCAGCGCCTGGGTCGTCAACACCCTGACTCCATCCGAAGCGGTCGTCCTCAGCGGGGACACCCTGATCTCCCGGGGATTCAGCGTCCAAATCAAGCCCGGATGCGACGGCATGGACGCCATGATCCTCCTCGTGGCCGCCATGGTCGCCTTTCCCATGCCCTGGAAACGGCGCCTCCTTGGCCTGGGCCTCGGGCTCTTCCTCCTCTACTGGGCCAACATCGCCCGGACCGTTGTCCTCTACTACTCGGCGAAATACCGGCCGGAACTCTTTGATTTTCTCCAC
>RZZR01000252.1 GCA_009929795.1 Deltaproteobacteria bacterium
GACCGTCCTCCATCCCCAGGCCCATCGACCGGGTGGGCATCGCCAGTTTGAAACGGCCCATCGTGGTCCGCGACCAGGCCCGGGGCTGGCAACACGCCGTGGCCGACATCACCATGAGCGTGGACCTACCTGCCCGATTCAAGGGCACCCACATGAGCCGCTTCGTCGAGGCCCTGGAGGCCTGGGGCGACCGGGTCGACTACCACGGCTTCAGACACCTCTTGGAGGACCTGTCCCAGCGCCTGGACGCGTCGCGCTCCCACCTGGCCTTTTCCTTTCCCTACTTCATGGCCCTGGCGGCCCCGGTCAGCGGCAGTCGTGCCCTCATGGACTGTCAATGCCGTTTGTCCGGGACCCTTGGTCGAAACGGGTTCACCATGACCCTCGGAGTCGAGGTCCCGGTCATGACCGTCTGCCCATGCTCCCTGGCCATTTCCAGCGTCGGGGCCCACAGCCAGCGGGCTCTGGTAAATATGCTGGTCACCTTCTCGGGATTTCTCTGGATCGAGGATCTGGCGGCCATCGGCCGGGAGTCGGCCTCCTCCCCGGTCTTCGCCCTTTTGAAACGCGAAGACGAAAAAAAAATCACCGAATCAGCCTTTGACCATCCCTGCTTTGTCGAGGATGTGGTCCGGGCCGCGGCCCAGCGTCTGGAGGCCCACCCCCTGGTCAAGACCTACCGGGTGGAGGTCGAAAGCCTCGAATCCATCCACAATCACAACGCCTTTGCCAGCATTGCCGGACCGAGCGGAAACACAGACAAGGCCCCCCGGGTCCCTAACGGACCGGAACCTCTATAACTATAAGGAAAAATTATGGATCATCTGGGAAATTTCATGGATGCCCTAGCCAAGGAACAGCTCAAGGCCGTCAAGGACATGTCCAAGGCCAAAAACCTCGAGGAAAGAAAGATCCACTCCGAGATCGTTCTGAATCTGTCCAGATCCATGGCCATGATGATGGACAGCGCCGCCAACGTCATGACCGGATTGGATCAGGACATGCCCTTCGAGGATTGAGGCTGTCTGAAAGTCTGAAGAATCAGGCGACGACGAGCTTCCGTTCAGCTACGCTGTAGACAATGGTCGGGCTGGACATGAAGGTCGTGCTTCTGAACTGGGCCTTGAAGCAGGTGATGACCACGTCGGGATGGATACCGACCGTGGCCTTGACCTTGATGTTCAGAGGAGTCAGACGGGCCTCACGGTCACGTTCGATCTCGGCCTCGACCTCCCTGAGTTCCTGCTCGCATTGGAGTCTGGCCTTCAAAACCTTGGCCACTGCCTCTCGCTTGTCCGGGGGGCTCTTCTCCAAGGCGGTCTTGATGTCCCCCGCTCCCACGACGGCATAGATCTTCTTCAGGTTTTCCTCCAGCTGCTTCTTGGTGGCCAGGTTTGCCTCGGCCTTGCGATCCACGGCCAAAAAAATGAAGGTTTCGACGCCGATGGGCGAGCCAATCTCCTTGGCCATGACGCCCTCGTTGCAGTTCAGGACCCCGCCGACGACCTTGCCCCTTCCTTGAGTGGCCACAACTTTTCCACCAGTGAAGATCGTACAATTGTTGATCTCGTGGGCGATTTCCACGTCGCCATGGGCATGCATGATGGCGTTCTGAGCGTACATGGCCGAAATCCGACCCCCGACCTCCAGCTGCCCTCCGACGATGCCGTAGCCCACCTGCACGTCTCCTCCGGCCACAATGGTTGCACCCTCGACGACCTTGCCGATGACCACGTTTCCAGGGGCCTCGACCCTGAAACCGGTCATGACCGATCCGGTTATCCGGACCGATCCACGCTCCAGCAAAACATTGCCAACGGCCAGATCGACATCCCCATTGATCTCGAAGACCTCGGAAACCTTCAGGGTGTGGCCGACGAAAAAGACCATACCCTCGGAGGTCGACGTATACTCGGTGCCATCCTCGGAGACTTCGACATTCTCTCCAGCCGTCAGCTTGAAGGGTTTGCCGTCCTTGGCCGGGACGAGGTCGCCGAACACGTCCAGTCCCGGAACCCCGGGTTCCGGAGGTATCAATCGCCCTAGAAGATCTCCGGGCCGGACCGACCGGATCCTGCCCCGGGCCCGGTAGTCGATCCTGCCGTCATCGGTTTCCTGGCCGGGCGAACTGTCGGCCGCGGACACGATTTCAGGCTTAAAGGCCCCATGCCGCCCGTTCCGGGGCAAAACGCCCCGGGCCAGGACCACCTCTTCCACCGGACTTCCCGAGTTTCCGGCCTGCTCCAGGGCCTGCTCCAAGGCCTCCTCCTGGAGGGAAGCCGTAACCCCAAAACCCTCCAGCAAACGCCGGAAATGATCCGGGGTGGTCGGCTCTCCACCGGCTGTCCTGGCGTACACCGTGGCCTTGACCGTCATCTTCCTGTTGGCCACGGCCACGAGAGGCGCGACCATGGGCCGTCGATCCTGGACCTCGGCCAGCCCGTAGCGTTCGGCCACGACCTCCGAGGTCTCCGGGTCCAGCCGACAGCCGGAGTCCTTGGCAAAAATCAGATTCTCAGGGGCATGGATATTTTCGGCCGAAATGGCCTCCCCGGTCACAGCCAGACCGTCTCTGGCCGGGCGGGGCGGGCTGTACCGGCCCATGACGT
>RZZR01000253.1 GCA_009929795.1 Deltaproteobacteria bacterium
CAGGGAAGCATGGAATGGAACATGGCCGCCAGGCCCGTCGGGGCGTGGAAAAACGTCCCTCCCACACAACTCCCGAGCACCGTGCTGATGATCATCTTGTCGCCGGTGAAGATGCACTGGCCGAGCTGAAGATAGACCAGGGGCAGATCCTGTCCGGCCTTGGTCTGCATTTGCCGTCTGATGAGTCGCTCGTCCACGATCGGTCCAATGGTTACGGGGAGAAAAAAGGCCGTGGCCGACCGGTCGAAAACCGTTAATGCATGGAGGCTAAAAGCTCAGTCATTCCCAGGATCTTTTCCGTGGCTTCGGCCAACATCGCATCTAGGTCTTGAATACCGATGCCCATGGAACGCCAGCTCTCCTCATGGAGCGGGTCGAGAACAAACCCCTCGCCCGTGCCAAAGGTCAAAACCTTGGCCATGTTCTCGGCCAGATGAACCGCCCGGGCCGCCGATCCTAGCTCGGTGTCACCGGGGCGGTGGTGCATGGAGATCGCCTCGTGGATGAATTCGGGCAGAGACCACATTGTGGACATCCTGGCTCCCAGCTGCATGTGATCGAAAGTCAGAATCCGCCGCTCCACCTCAGGGGTGGTGGTGTCGGCGGTGAACATGGTGGTCTGGACCACTTCCATGACCTCGGGTGAAGCGGTCAGAAGGGCCAGCTGCCCGATGTCATGGAGCATCCCGGCGACGAAGAACCGTTCCGGGTCGGGCATGCGGGCCCGGGTGGCCAGGGCTTTGGCCAGGATTCCGCACGCCACGCAATGACGCCAATACCCCTGGATGTCGAACCGCATGTTGGCCGGCTGCTTGAACAGGTTGAGCATGAGGGTGCCCAGGGCCAGGTTCCACACCTGTTGCGATCCGAGCAGGGCCACGGACCTGGAAACGGTAGTCACGGTCTGGCGAAGATTGTACAGGGCGCTGTTGACCATCCTGAGCATGGTGGTCGTCAGCTTGGGATCCTTACTGATGACCGCGGCCAGGTCGTCGGCGGTGAAATTCGGGTTGTCCATGACCTGCTGGAGCTCAATGCCCGCCTGGGGCAAGACGGGCAGGCGCAGATTCTTCAGGGAGAGATGAACCGGTTCGCCGGTGGGGCGAAAATCCAAGGCTGTCTGGCGCTCCCGACCGTACCGGCCCCAAAAATCCGGATCGTTCACAAGCCGCTCCGCCGTGAAGCGCAGAGAGGCCTGGTACAGGGCCTCGACCAGGGGCCGCTTTCGATCGTTCAGACGAAAACGTTCATCGACAATGAACTCGGCCCGAATTCTGGCCTCATCCGGATAGTCTTCAAAATCCATGGCACCTCCTTGACGTGATCCGGGGCCATCGAGCCCGTGGACAAAATCCGACCCTCAGCTCATCTTCCGTCATGCATGAGTAGCGGGGTATCAACCGAAACTCAACCGGCCCTTTGGCCGCAAAAAAATGAATGCACACATTCCACCCGACCCTCCAAAGACATGCCGGAGGTCGGCTTTTCGAGCGCCGAACGAAAAGGCTCCGTCATGGTCCCGGCAATCTGAACACACCACTCAACGCGTGGGAGTCAGAAGCTCCGTCATGTACAGGATCTTTTCCTTGAATCCCGTCAGAATCTCATCCAGCTCCATGACTCCGATGCCCATGGCCTGCCAGCTTTCCTCATGGAACGGGTCGAGGACAAAGCCGTCCCCCGTGCCGAAGGTCAGGGCCTTGGCCATGTTCTCGGCCAGATGAACCACGCGGGCCGGAGACCCCGGCTCGGTGTCCCCGGGACGATGATGCATGGACACCGCCTCGAGCATGAATTCCGGCAATGACCACATCTTGAGCATCCTGGCCCCCAGCTGCATGTGATCGAAGGTTAGTATCCGTCGCTCCACCTCCGGGGTGGTCATGTCGGCGTGGAAAATCGTGGTCTGAATCAGTTCCACGGCCTCGGCCGAGGCAGCCAAAAGAGCCAGCTGCCCGATGTCGTGGAGCATCCCAGCGACGAAAAAACGCTCAGGCTCGGGCATGTGCGCTCGGGCGGCCAGGGCCCGGGCAAGGATTCCACATGCCACGCAATGCCGCCAATAGCTCTGGATGTCGAAACGCACGTTGGCCGGCTGTTTGAATAGGTTGAGCATGAGGGTGCCCAGGGCAAGATTTGAGATCTGCCTGGATCCAAGCAGGGCCACGGCTCGGGAAACGGTTTCCACTGTCTGACGGAGGTTATACAGGGCGCTGTTGACCATTCTGAGCAGGGTGGCCGTCAGCTTAGGGTCCTTGCTGATGACCGTGGCCAGATCATGGGCCGTGAAGTTCGGATTGTCCAAGACCTGCTGAAGTTCGATGCCCACCTGAGGGAAGACGGGGAGGCGGAGGTTTTTCAATGATAGACGGATCATATCACCGTCGGAACGAAATTCCGAGGCGGTCTGGCGTTGTCCCTCGTACCGTTCCCAAGAATCCGGATCGTCAATGAGTTGATCCGCAGTGCAGATCAGGGACGTCTGGTAAAGGACCTCGACCGCCTTCTGGTTCCGGTCGTTCAGACGGAAGCGTTCGTTGACGATGAACTCGGCTTTTGACCTGACCTCGTCCGGATAGTCTTCGAAATCCATGTCACCTCCTCG
>RZZR01000254.1 GCA_009929795.1 Deltaproteobacteria bacterium
CCCAGGAACCGCACCGCGCCGGAAGCCGGCTCGATCAGTCCCTGCATGATATCGCACAACGAGACCGTCTCGGCGCCCGCATCGCGGACGATGGCGGCCAGTTCGCCGGGCGCCAGCGCGAGGGTCAGGTCCTCCAGACCCTCGACCCGTTCGCTATCCGGCGGGATCGTGGCGTGTTGCAGCGACAGGATGGGCGCGGGTTCAGACATAGGTCAGCACCGAACGGAGGGCCGAGAGGAAGAACAGGGTGGCGATGGACTGCACCACAGCGGCCGTGGCGGCCTGCGGAATCTCGGTGGCGGCGCCGCGCACGCGCAGGCCCTTGATACAGCAGAGCGCGGCCGTGGCCAGGCCCGTGGTTCCGGATTCACGGATGACCTCTTTGACGGCCTCCTCCCGACTCGTTTCCCCTTTCTGAACCTTGTCGATACTGCGGGCTGCGGCAACGGCTCCACCGACGATGGCCCCGGCGGCCCCCATGGCCAAGGTGGCCCTGGGGGCAATGGCTGTCTGTCTGACGATGCTCATGCGTTACTCCTTTTCCTTCTTGGCATGTTTTTTCTCGGCTTTCCTGTCTTCTTCCTTTTCCATCTCTTCGGCATTCTTCCCGAAAGCGCCACAGACCCCGGAAAAGACCCCAGCTATGGCCCCCTTGACCCGGTCGTTGGTCAGCAGGAAGGTCATGCCCGCGCCCAGGAGCGCGCCTTTCCAGAAATCAGAAGATGTCTTTTCAAAAAAGTTCAAGAATTTTGAAACGTCCGGATTGCCTGCGGCAGCCTCGTTGATCAGACCGTAGAGTTCGCCGTAGCGGTTCTCGTATCCCTGGGCCTGGCCTGGATTCGGCATTTGCTGCACGGCTGGAGGTGCATACATGCCACCCGGTTGATAGGCCGGCCAGGCTGAAGGGCCGGGGGGCTGGAGTTGGGGCCAGCCAACAGTCCCGTTCCCGTAGTAGCCTCCTGTGGCGGGGGCCTGAGGCTGTCCGGTCCGTTGTTCACCCATGGCGTAGAACCCGGCCTGAGGCTGCCCATAGACGGGGGCCGCCGGCGCCCCCTGGTATGGTGCCGCTCCGGGAATCTGGGCCGAGAAGTGAGGTTGGCCCATGTCCGGACCCTGCACAGGTTGCCCGGCAGAGGCCATGAATTGTCCGGAGTATTGTCCACCGGTCTGGAATTGTCCGTTGGGTTGGGCTTGGGGCTGTCCGTAATAGACGGGGGTCGATCCCGGCATGAAGCCTCCCTGGCCGCCTGTCTCGGCCGCTTTTTCTGCGCCTTGGCCTTGTCCGCCGGACTGGGTTGTGGTTGTCGGTTTTTCGTCACACATCACTATGCCTCCTGTGTTTGGTTGTTGGTCAGGGCCCGGTTGAAGTGTTCGACCAGTTCGGCCGTTCGGTCATTGTCGGTTGATTGGAGAAATTCCAGCAACAATTCCGGGTTGATACGTTCTTCGTCATACTCGATGACAATGGATCCGGCCGCCGGGTTGAGCCTGTATCCGGTGACCCAGTCAGGCAGCTCCAGCCGACCGCTGGCCAGTCGTTTCGCTTCGGAATTCTTGAGAATGCCCGGACCGAATCCCAGCCGGATCCGTCCCGGGATGTGGTGTTTGACACGCAACAGGCTCCTCAGCCTGGTCAATGTGTCGAAGTCCATGTGTGTCTCCGTTGTCCGCTCCGTTGTCCGGAGGAAGGCTGAAGGTGAAGGCGAGGAGCCGGGAGGAGTTGGCCAGAACCCCCAGGGAATGGCCGACATGGACCAGTCCGGCCATGACCGGGGTGAGCACTCCAAGTCCGGCCAAGACCACGCCGACTATGTTGGAACCAGTGGCAATCCAGAAATTCTGGCGCACGACCCGCAGGGTCTTGCGGCTCAACTCGTGAACGTCGGCAAGGCCCGACAGATTCTCGGAGGCCAGGGCGATGTCGGCGGCCTCAACGGCAACTTCGGAGCCTCCCGTACCCACGGAAACTCCGACGTCGGCCCGGGTCAGAGCCAGGGCGTCGTTGATTCCGTCCCCGACCATGAGCACCTTCCGGCCCCGGGCCATGGCCTCCTCGACAATGACGGCCTTTTCCCGGGGCAGCTTGGAGGCATGCACCTCCTGGATGCCGAGAGATTCGGCCAAGAGGCCTGCCGATCCAGGCTCGTCCCCGGTGACGAGCATGAAGTGATCGACGCCGCTGCGCCGAAGCCGGTCAATGACGTCCTTGGCCTCCGGCCTGGTCCGGGAAGCAAAGGCCAGGATTCCCCAGGGACTGGAGTCGACGAAAACCTGAAGAACGGTGAGGCCGGCGTCACGCAGTTTGGAGGCTCGGTCTTCCTGGTTGCCACCATTGAGCCCGAATGACTGGAAAAGCTTGTGGTTGCCGACCAGAACCTCGCGATCGCCGATGACGGCCCGCATGCCCATGCCCATGTGGTAGTCGCAGATGGCGTGGGGTGTGGGGAAGATCCCCCGTCTTCCGGCTTCGTCCTTGAGGGCCATGGCCAAGGGATGGTGGTTGTGGGCCTCGGCCGAAACCGCGAGTCGCAGGAGTTCTTGTTCGTCAATGCCCCGGGTGGGAAGGACATGAACCAGTTCAGGATGCCCA
>RZZR01000255.1 GCA_009929795.1 Deltaproteobacteria bacterium
AGCCTCCATCAACTCAGGCACCAACACCTTACGCTGCACCTTGGGAAATCGCCTACCCACCAATGCCGCCTACGCCATCGAGGCAGACGACATGGTCTATCTGGCTCTGCCTCCGTCCACGGATCAACGTGTTAGCACCGGTGGTAGTCTTAGATTGACTCTCAACTCGAATATGCAGTGCATCACGACCCACAACGGCATATTCATCAAGGGCACTGACGGGGGGAAAGAATACCTATACGACAAAGCCGTTTTTGGCACAGGGACAGTTACCTTACAGAACATCACGCGCGTTGACGGAAACTCTTTTAACGATGAAAGATTTCGTACGAGTGATTACACTTACCCGGTTTTCAAAAAAAATCTTATCCTCTCGTCCAAGGGCGTGGCCGGATCCGGCAACACGGCCTCGGTCCGGACCGTGGCCTACAACATTCCCATTTCCGACAGCGCCCGTGAAGCTCAGGACATCAACATCACCTTCAACTCCGAAACCGACTTGCGAAACAACTTCTCACCAATGGGCAATGGCAACAATGCGGAGGGCATGGAGGTCGGCAGGTACCAAACTCAAGGTGGGACCGCTTATTTCGCCAGCATGACCTCAATCAGAGCCGACCATGACGGGGCAAAACTCGGCCACTTCCTCCTCAACAGAGGCGCCGACATCGACACGATCTGGAAGGCCAACGACCGCATCCTGAACTACGATGTCCAGCTCAAACTCAGCCACGGAACCTATCTCTTACATGGGGGCAGCGGCCTGAGCTTTAGGATGAGAACGCAAGGCGGAAGCAATCCTCAGTATGAATACCTGGCCGTGTCCCTCATGAAATTCCATGTTCCTTCACTGGTCTTTGCCATCGACAACGGCGCCCGAGACCTGAATCTCTCCAACGGCACCCTTTCAGCAAAAACCAATCCTCCATGGGGTGCTGACTCCAGGCCAGTGTTCTCCGGGGTCCGCTGTCTGGGCGACGACGAACAAAACGCATATTTTTATCCGACAGGCTCCAACAGCGTGTCCCGTGTATCCGACGGGAACTTCCGTCGGGTGGCCGTGCACCCGGATGATTTCGGTAGGGTACTCGGGGCCGGCCCCAACGCTCGGACACTCTATCTCTATTTTTTCGACTCCGGGGGAAGGGAGCACTACCTCGGGATCATGTCCTATCCTCACGCCACCGAAGGGTATTGGAACACTGCCGGAGGCTTCGGCCCATGGTGGGACCGATATTCTTTCGGCCCATACAAATGGACGAACTACAGCGATCTCATACCCGACGGCCTCAAGCCCCTGGTCGGATCAAAACGATTCGGCTCCATGGGCGACTGGTGGGGTTCGGGCAACAATCCCCCGATTTATTATTACAATTTTTATCGTCGCGATTGGAACGGCATTGAAAACTACTCGCCCTACAGCATTTTCGACCGACTGGTTCTCGTGCTCTGGCAGCACCAGGGAAAGCAGGGCAATCAGGAAATCCGGCGTTGGCTGGCGGCCAAGGACGTCACGCATGACCAGTACATTCGAGGCATTCAGGGTTGGTGGGACGGTCGCATCGTCAACGACAACACCACCCTGCTCCTTCGAGTCCGCGAGGGCCGCGTGGAAGGGATCAAGACAAATTTCATCAATGTTTTTTACGGGGACATGAGCGATCAGGACACCTTTAGGCGCCCGAACACCATCGCCTACGACATGATGAACACCCGACAGCGATATCGACTGGGCCTGCCCACGGAATCCGGCAGATGGACTCCCCTCTGGCCTCCTAGAAGTTTGGCTGGATGGTCGGCCGAAAAGGACTACTTCACCCACATTCAGGAAGTGCCTCAAGGCCAAACCTACGCCCACCCTTGCCAATGGGATATCCTAAATCCAGATGTGGACATGGACATTTTTCAGTTGGAGGACGACGGCACCATCCTGGTCTCCGAACTGACCACCCCCGACAGCGGGAACTACCAACAGGCCGAGATTGGCTTTCATTCTTTCGGAGACGTCAACAAGGACAACACCACATACGGCTTCCGCGTCGCCAGCATGACCGACTTCGCCCTGCGCCTGACCAGCCCCGGCCACGCCGCCGGTGGGTTTCTGGCCGCCAGACAGAAGTAGGCAACAGAATGTTCATGAAGATACATAGCCCTCGCTTTCTTTTTCTCCTCGCTGCAGTCCTCGGCTTGGCCTCCTGCGCCCCTACGGTGATCACCGACAGCGCCCTCTCGCCCCGCGAGGCCATTTTCGCCCACCAGCCCCCGGACGTCCTCCCTGAAGTCCAGTCTCATCTCGTGGTCGTGGATGTCCGCCATTACGGATTCGACGGCCGCGTCCACCAGGGCCAGATCGTGGTCCACGAGGCCCTGGCCGAGGACATCCGCAGAATCTTCGCCGTCATCCTCGAAACCCGATTCCCCCTGGAATCGGTCCTGCCCATCGCCCACCCCGTCATCCAGACCAAAGGCCCCTTTGGCCTGTCCCCGGACACGAACAACAGCTCCGGCTACGTCTGGCGGCCCCGGGTCGGCGGCGACAAGCTCTCAATGCACGACCTGGGCC
>RZZR01000256.1 GCA_009929795.1 Deltaproteobacteria bacterium
TAGGTCTTGAAGACGGCATACTGCTCAAACCGGCCCACGTCGTGGAACAATGCCCCGGCCAGGGCCAGTTCCACCGTACGGCCCCTGAACCCTGCGGCCTCGGTCACGAATTTGGCCTCGGCCAACACCCGCAGGGTATGGTCGATCTTGAGTTTGACGTTTTCCCTGTCGGCTTCGCTGACCAAAGAACGGACAAAGAGCCGGGCATAGGACTCGAACCGGGCTTTTAGGTGTTCTATACCCGGGACTGTTTCGGTTTCGGCGTCCATCAGCCCTGAAAAAACTCGTAGAAGTCCTCGTGGATTTCCACAAAAACCCGGCCACTCTCCTCACGGACCCTGACGACCAGTTCCGGTCTCAAGGCCACGTCCAGTGCTAGGTCTTCCAGACGGGCCTTTTCCTTGTTCACGGCCGGGCCAGGGGCATCGAACTCGGCAACGATAATCCACTCCATGTCTATCTCCTTGTATTTGTTCTTGTCGATTAAACTTACAGGGGCATGCATCCCCTACTTCCTCCAGAACTCGGGCACGAACAGGACGATGACCGTGTATATCTCCAGCCGTCCGATGATCATACCGCAAATGAGCACCCATTTTCCAAAGGCCGGGATATGGGCGTAATTCTCGGCCGGCCCAACGCTGCCAAAGCCCGGACCGATGTTCCCGATGCAGGCGATAGAGGCCGAAAATGCCGTGCCCAGATCCAGGCCCGTGGCCGCCAGCAATATCCCCGTCAAAACGAAAAGGGCCAGAAAGAGAACAAAGAAGCCCCATACCCCGCTCATGACGTCCGGCTTGACGATTCGGTCTCCAAGCTTGATGGTCGTTACCGATCTGGGATGGACCAGACGGAACAGCTCGTTGTAGGCCTGTTTTGCCAAAAGCATGATCCGCATGCACTTGGGACCACCGCTGGTGGAACCGGCGCACCCGCCGAAGAACATGAGGGCTACGAGGATTCCCTGAACCACAAAGGGCCAGGCCTCGTAATCGGCCGTGGCGAAACCGGTCGTGGTCATGATCGAAACGACCTGGAAGGCTGAATAGCGCAGGGCGTCGAAGGTATCGTGATACTCGGCCGCGTAGAGGTCCACGGTCCCGATCAGGACGCAAACGAGCAGGATGACGGCGAAAAAACGAAACTCAGGATCCCTCCACACGGCCAGGGGCCGCCCCCGCAAAGCCTGGAAGTGCAGGGCGAAATTCACCCCGGCCAGGAACATGAAAAAAGTGACCACCCACTCCACATAGGCGCTGCCGAACGAGGCCACCGAGGCGTTTCTGGTCGAAAATCCCCCCGTGGCCATGGTGGCGAAGGCGTGGCTCAGGCTGTCGCAGAGGTCGAGCCCTCCAAACAGGAGCAGAAGTGTCTGAATGAGGGTGAAGAGGACATAGACCTTCCACAGGGTCATGGCCGTATCCTTGATCTTGGGCTGGAGCTTGTCCGGCACCGGTCCCGGCACTTCGGCCTTGTAGAGCTGCATGCCCCCCACCCCGAGAAAGGGCAGAATGGCCAGGGACAGGACGATGATCCCCATGCCTCCCAGCCATTGGGTCATGGCCCGCCAGACCAGAAGGCCCTTGGGCATGGCCTCGATGTCGGTCATGACCGAGGCCCCGGTGGTGGTCAGCCCGGAGACCGACTCGAACATAGCGTCGGTGAAATTTTCGAATCCGGACAGGAAAAATGGCAGAGCCCCGAAGGCCCCCACGGCCGTCCAGCTCAGGGCCGTGATGACCATGCCCTCGCGGTGATTGATGGACTGGCCCTTTTGGGACCTCAGCCCAAGATGCAGACACAGCCCCACCACGACAGTTACCGCCGAAGAAAGGGCCAGGGGCACGGCCGAATCGTCTCCGTAAAACGCGGCAAATAGCAGGGGCAGGAGCATGGCCAGGCCGGTGCAGAGCAGAACCACTCCGACCACCTTCCAGACGTAGCCCCAGCGCATCAGAACTGCTCCAGCTTGACCGCCAATGCCTTTTCGACCTTGGCGATGTTCCCCCGCAGGGAGAGGATGATCAAGCGGTCGTCGGCCTGAATCGTGTCGCTCCCGGTGGGGATGACCACCTCATCGCCCCGCATGATTCCGAGGACGATGGACCCCTTGGGAAAGGGAAGGTCGAAGATGGGCTTGCCGACCACGGCCGAATTCTTCAGGGCGATGGCCTCCAGGGCCTCGGCCTCGTCCTTGATGGACACCGTGCTGATCACCCGGCCCTTGCGGGCGTACTTGAGGATGGTGTTCACGGCCGAAAGTCTGGGGCTGACGATGTGCTGCAGACCGATAGTCCTGACCAGGGGAACATACTCGGACTTGTTGATCCGAGTGACGGCCATGCCCGCCCCCAGCTTTCGGCAGAGCAGGGAGGACAGGACGTTCACCTCGTCCTTGTCCGTCAGGGTCACGACCACGTCCATGCCCCGGACGTTCTCCTCCAGCAAAGCCTCCTGGTTGGTTCCGTCCCCGTGAAGGACCACGGTCCTGTTCAGACGTTCGGCCAAAAAACGGCAACGTTCCTCGTCCCGGTCCATGATTTTGGCGTGCAGGCC
>RZZR01000257.1 GCA_009929795.1 Deltaproteobacteria bacterium
GGGCATGGCTATGCCCTTGGCCACTCAGATCATGATGGCCATGGGAGAATTTCTCCAGGCCTGGTGGTGGGTTCTGCTGGGTGGAATGGTAGCCGTCTGGCTCGGGATCCGGATGTACGTCAAGACCGAGAGGGGGCAGAAGGTGTGGGACTCCCTCAAGCTCAGACTCCCGCTTGTGGGGATGATCCTCAAAAAAATCGAGATTGCCCGATTTTCTAGAACGCTCGGCACATTGCTGGGGAGCGGGGTGTCGATTCTCATGTCCATGCGCATCGTCCGGGGCGTGGTCATCAACACGGTCCTGGGGGCCAAGTTGGATGTCGTCTATCAGGACCTCAAGCAGGGACGGATGCTTTCTCGTTCCATCGAGAAGACCGGAGTCTTTCCGGCCCTGTCCGTGCACATGGTCGGAGTGGGCGAGGAGACCGGCCGTCTGGAGATCATGTTGAACAAGGTGGCTGATATTTATGATAAAGAGCTCCGGGCGACCATCAAGACCCTGACCTCTATGCTCGAGCCGATCATTATTTTGGCCATGGGGTTGGTCATCGGAGCCATGATCGTGTCCATGCTCCTGGCTATCTTCAGTGTCAATGATATCAATGTGTAAGAAAATATATACCGGAAGGTGCAATATGCCGTTTGGAACACGAAGCAGAGATCAGGGCTTCACGCTGATCGAAATCCTCATCGTCATGATTATTTTGGGTCTTTTGGCCTCCCTGGTCGGCCCCAAGCTTTTTAAGAAGGTCGGCGGGGCTAAACAGAAAACGGCCCGCGCCCAGATCGAGCTTCTGGGTACGGCCCTGGATTCCTACCGTTTGGACGTGGGTTCCTATCCGAGCACCGAGCAGGGTCTGGAGGCCCTGCTCGAGAAGCCCCAGGGCGTGGAGAACTGGGACGGTCCTTATCTGCCTAAGGATGTTCCTCCGGATCCGTGGGGAAATCCCTATGTCTATAAATGTCCGGGTGATAACGGTGATTATGATCTCTCTTCCCTGGGCATGGACGGCAAGGTCGGTGGGGACGACGAGGCCCGGGACATCAACAGCTGGGAGAATTGATGCCCGCTGTCTCGAGCTTTTTCCCCCAGAATTTTTTTCTTTTTCTGCGGGGGGACCGCCTTGTCCTCTACCAGTTCAGTACGGCCTTTTGGGAGAACCGGGAATGGAAGCTTCGCCGCGAGTACCGCATAGAGTCCGGTGGGTCCCTAGGTGAAACCCTGAGTGTCGTCCGGGAGGAATTTCGTCCCCGGGTCGATAACTCCTGGTTTTTTGGGCTTCCTCTTCGCTACTTCACCACGGTCAGATTTTCCTTGCCTCTGGAGGCCCAGGAAAATCTGGACCAGGCCGTGGAGTACGCCCTCATGCGTCATGTCCCATACGACATGAGTCTGGCCTATAGTCATTATTCGGCCGGGGTCGATCAGAAGGAGATCGTGGTCGATGCCACGGTCATCCCCAAGGAACCGGTTCGGGATTATCTGGAGGCCGTGAGCGCCGCAGGTATCACCTTGTCCGGAGTATTCCCCTCCCTGGCGCTTTGGGCCTGGCAAAACGGTGAAAACGGGGTGTATGTCTCCGGTGGGAGCCAAGAGACCGAATTGTTGGTCTGGAAACGGGGGGCGGTCGTGTTCCAGGCTGAGGACCATGGCGACGACCATGCCTCGGGCCGGACCTTCATGCAGAGTTTGTCTCCCGTCTTGGAGAATATGCCCGGAATTCCCAGGGCGACTTTTTTTTGGGAGCCGGATGTGGCCTTGACCGACCAGGTCGCCTGGCTGGGGAGGGATCTGGTTTCGGCCAAGGAGATCAAGGCTCTTCGTTCGGTGGTCAGCAGAAAGTTCGAGGAATTTTCGTACCAGATCAATCTGGTGCCTGTCGCCGTTCTCAAAAATCGAAAAAAGACCTTCTGGATTCAGATTGCGGCTATTTTTTTTCTGGTCGTGGCCGTGGCCGCTTATCCGGTGGCGAGAGTGGCAGGAAAGCGCCAGAGCCTGGCGGCCATAGAGGACAAGATTGCCGCTTTGAAGACACAGGCCTCTGAATTGGCCGGACTGCGTGACGAAAATGCCAGGATCACCGATTACCTACAGAAACTGGCCAAGGAAGCCGAATCCCATGTGGCCGTTGCCGAAATTTTGAAGGAAGTGACCGAAATCCTGCCTCAGGACGCCTGGCTGAGTACATTTCTTTTTTCCAAACGCCAGATTCAGATCCGGGGCTCGGCAAAATCGGCCACGGTGGTCATCGAGGCCCTTGAGAATTCCCCACTGTTTAAAGAGGCCAGATTTGACTCTCCGGTGACAGCCCAGGGAGAAAACGAGCTTTTTGCCATAGTGGCTCAGCTGGAGTGACCGTGATCGAATCTTCAAAGATCGCTGACATTTTTTCTCGATTGAGAAGTCGGGACACGCTTATTCAGATCGCCGTGGTCCTGGGCCTTCTCGTCGGGGCCAATGCCGTGTGGGGCTGGTACGATCGGACCCTAGGTGAACTCGAGGACGAGATCCTCATGAAGACCTTGCGGTATGAAAAAGA
>RZZR01000258.1 GCA_009929795.1 Deltaproteobacteria bacterium
TACGTCCCGGCCGGTTCACTGGCCCGGGGGCTGAAATACGCCGGCCGCCGATTCCAGGAACTGGCCGGCGCGGACAACGCCCTGGCCCGGACCATGCGGAGCGACTTCACAGTGGTGGAGGATACGCCGGAATTCATCGGCCCGGCCGATGAGCGGGACGGAGCCGCGGCCCAGGATTTTTGCGGGAGGCTCTGGAGAGCCGATGAAGAATTTTCATTCCAGTACCGTTTCTACGTTTAGGGTCTGAAGGGCATGGAGACCCAATCCGAATCGTCACTACAGAAGTCAACAACCAAGGAGGCACGACGTATGGAAATCATTTCCCGGACCCAGGCAGGCATCTCCCTTGGCCTGGCCATCCTCTTTCCACTTATTCTGCTGGGCGGCTTCCTTTTTTTAGCTCTGCCGGCCCAGGCCTGCACGACCATCCTGGTCGGGGCCGAGGCCACGGCGGACGGTTCGCTGATCATCGCCCGCAACGACGACACCTCGGACGCCTCGGGCGCCCACAACATCCTCCGTCGCGCCCCTCAGCGGGAGGGCCGGACCTTCCGAGCCAACGCCAATGCCTTCGCCTGGAACCTGCCTCCCAGTGGCTTGAGCTTCACGGCTTGGCCCAAATGGCAGTCCCAGGAGAAGAACAATCCCTCCTACGAGGAAACCGGAATCAACGAATACGGCGTGGCCATCTCAGCCACGGAGACCATCTTCAACTCCAAGGCCGTTCTGGCCATAGATCCGTATGTGACCGAAACCGGGGTGACCGAGGATTCCATCACCACCGTGGTCCTGCCCTACGCCACCTCGGCCCGGGAAGGCATTCGCCTGCTGGGTGCCATCATCGAGACGGCCGGGGCCGGAGAGGGGTTTGGGGTGGCCCTGAGCGACCGGAACGAGATATGGTACCTGGAAACCGCTTCCGGTCATCATTGGCTGGCCCAACGCCTGCCTGCGGACCGGTATTTCGTCTCCGCCAACCAGGGTCGGTTCCAGGATGTTGATTTCAATGATCCCATGAATGTGATGAGTTCCTCAGGGTTCGTCGAGTTCCTGGCCAAGAACAAGCTTGTCGACCCGGCCGGAGGGCCGTTCAATTTTTTCACCTGTTGCGTGAGCGACGGCGAACGCGACCACACCTACAACTACCCCCGGGTACGGGAGTTGCTCCGCCTTTTTTCCGGAATCGAATACGACCGGGAGGACGGTTTGTATCCGGTGTTCGTCAGGCCCACGCGCGAACTGACCGTTCAGGACGTGGCCCAGGGTCTGCGCAATCACTACCAGGGAACGCCGCACGACCCCTATGTCAACGAGAATCCCAAGGAGTCCTACCGGCCCATCAGCGTGATGCGGGCTGCCCTGTCGCATATCACCCAGACTCGGCCCGATCTGCCCGAAGACATCTCCACCGTCCAGTACGTCGCCATGGGCATGCCCGACCTGGGAGTGTACATGCCCTTTCACAAGGGTCTGCCCGAACTGCCCCGGGCCTATCAGGGCGCGACCGGGCACATCGACGACCGTTCAATGTTCTGGCGTACGCGAAAGATGCAGGCCCTGGTGTTGCAGGACTACCCACGTCTGGCCCCGGTGGCCCATCAGGCCATTTCGGATTTCGAGACGGATCTCGCGGCCCTGCAGGCCGCCATTGAAACCGAGTACCTCGCCCTGTGGCGACAGGACAGGGATGCGGCCAGGCAGCTGATCCAGACCTTCACCGATCGGGCCGTGGCCGCCCAGGAACGGATGCTCGACGGGCTCATCGAACGATTCGCTAGGGACCTGAACATGGAATCTTTGTCCGATGAGCAATTCTTCGAGCTGATCATGGATGTCGAAAAGAAGTACCATTTTCACGGGGCATGAGTCCCACCGACGAAAAGGGATGGAAGCAGTCAATGACGAACGAAACAAAAACAGCAATGACCAATGAACTCAAGGAGATCGCCACATTTGTCCTTGGCTTTTCTCCCTGGATCCTTTTCCTCCTTCTGCCCACCGGCGGGTGGGAACCACTCCGCAGGGCAGTGGCCGTCTGTCTGCTGGCCGCAACCGTTCTCCTGGTGAAAGACTACCGCAAAGGCTTCATTCTGACCTGGGGAACCTGGCTCTTCTTCCTCTTCTGCGCCGTGTCTTTCTACGGATTCAGCTGGTACTGGCTGGCCAAGCATATGGCCGTCATTGCCAACGCCTTCCTGGCTGGGATCGTCTGGTTCACCATTCTGGTCGGCCGGCCCTTTACATTGCAGTACGCGCGAGCCGACTTGCCCAAAGAGCGATGGAACGACGAGGGACTTGTCCGGGCCTGTCGATCCATTGCCCTTTTTTGGGGCGTCCTCCTCCTCGTGCCGACGTTCTTGAACACCTTCAGATTGTACTATCCCTCATTGTTACCCGATATAATCTATTTCGACGTGAGTTTGTTCTGCATTGTCGTCGGTATTGCGTACACGACGTATTTCAAGCGGATCAAGAGGAAGGAACGGGAG
>RZZR01000259.1 GCA_009929795.1 Deltaproteobacteria bacterium
GCCGTGGGCTCCATCGACTACTAGACCGGGACGATCCAGTTCTACCCGGCCTTTGACGTCATGGGCCTGAACACCGTGACCCTTTCGGGCCTCCTCTATACCCTCAAGCGGCAATCGACCACGGGCATGACTTGGAGGACCCCCGGGGCCCCATTGCGGCCCGGGTCCCTCTATGTGCAGGCCGAGCGGGCCGACACCGGGACGATGATCACCGGCACGGCCGACGTGGACGGGGTCATTTCCGGGACCGGGGTTGAGGGCCATGTCAACGCCTCCACGGGCGTGGTCACGGTCCATTTTGGCGAGTGGGTCGACGGCGAGGACTGGACCGAGGCCTCATGGTACGACCCGAGCCTGGAGAACGAGGCCGGGCAGGTTTTCAGGCCCCTTCCTGTCCTGGCCGACACAGTCAAATACAACTGCGTGGTCTATTCGTATTTGCCCCTCGACGCCGATTTGATCGGCCTGGATCCGGTCCGGCTCCCCCAGGATGGGCGGGTCCCGGTTTTCAGGAAAGGCGACATCGCCGTGGTCCATCACACCGACATTGACGTCCTGCCCAACCCATTGACGGCAGGGCATACGGCCACGCTTTCCCGGGGCGCCCTGTCCTGGGTTGACCTCCACGACAAAAACGGCCTTTGGGTCCCATCGGCGGGCCTCTACACCGTGGACCTTGCGGCCGGGACTATGGCCTTTGCCGACCCCCTGCCTGACCTTGCGGCCTACGAGCAACCCTTCCAAGTCAGGCACCGGCGGGAGGATATGGTCCTGCTCGGGGACGTTTCCATCAACGGCACGATTTCGGCCGTCGCCCCCCTGACCCATGACTACCCGGCCGACGAAAGCCTAGTCTCAACGGTCCTGCCCATCGGGGATTTGCAGGCCGGGACCGAGAATGAATTTACCCAGGCCACATGGACCTCGGTCTGGTCGGACTCCCGGGTTGGTTCGGGGACCACGGCGCAGTTCAACCTTGTCCAGTATCCGGTCGAGGTCACGAACAAGGGGGCGATTGGGGAGCGGTGGGCGGTCATTTTCACGGGCTCGGACGCCTTCAACATCGTGGGCGAAACCGTGGGCATCATCGCCACGGGCTACACCTCCCAGGACATGGCCCCGGTCAACCCGGCAACCGGGGTCCCGTACTTTTTCCTTGATCACCGGGGATGGGGCACGGGCTGGTCCTCGGGCAATGTCCTCCGCTTCAACACCCGGGCCGCCCATTATCCGGTCTGGGTGGTCAGGACTACATTGCAGGGGCCTGAAACCGAGGCCGAGGATTCTTTCACAATTCAAATCAGGGGGGACGCTAACTGATGGCTGCACCTACTATTTACCGATGGGATGACGCAAACGCCCCGGTCCTGCATTCCAGCTATTCCACCGAGGTCGGCACGGCCGTCAAGGTCCTCAAGGCCTGCCTTGTGGATGGGTACGGGAGCAAGGCCCCGGCTGGCTGGACTATGCCGTTTGCAGACCTTGCCAATGGCAAGGCGGTTTTCCGGCCCCCGGCAGGGACGAGGCTTTTCTTGCGGTGTCAGCACGACGGGAGCCTGGACACGGGGCGGCGTTGTGATTTTGTCGGGTATGAGGGGTTGACCAGTATAGACGTTGGATCGAACGCATTTTTCCCGAATTATGACAGTACGAGGCGAGGGGCGATTCTAGCGTCCGCTACAAGCAACAGCACCACAGGGAGGCCGTGGGTGGTGATTGCAGATGATCGGGGCTTTTATTTCATGGCCTGGGCAAACTCGTCGACCACCGTTGGAGCAAAAGACGCTTGCTCTTGTTTCTACTTCGGGGACGTAACGTCTGTTGTCCCTGGGGACGACCAGTGGAATTGTGTCTTGTGGGGCGGGTTTGTCAATACAGACGTCCGCGCCGTGAATGGCCCAGGGTATTTTGGTTTACCCTCAGCCCCAACAACGACCAACGCCTGCCCTTGCAAAGTGGCTCGCCTTTCAAGCGGGACGATTTCGTCGGAGAAGAATTCCCCGATATCATATTTTGGGCCGGGATGTTTGACTAACCTAGGGACCAAGGCGGGCATGGGCGCGCCCGGTTTGTTTGCTATCCCATACCCTGACGCAAGGGGATGTGTCTATGTTTGCCGCCCGTACCTCCTTAACGTGGAGGCCTCGTCTGCCGTCGGAACGAACCCGAGCGTTCGCGGATATTTCCCAGGCCTTTGGTTCCCCGCCCATGACAAGCCCCTGAATAACTTTTCGACGTTTGAGTTCGGGGTCAAAACCCTAACGGCTTATTGTGCTGGTGGGTATTATGCTGCGGCCGACCAAGGCCAAATCTGGCTTGACCTTTCCGAAGATTGGAGGGCCGCCTGATGCCGACCCTGTACCCCGACTGGTGCGTGCAGAATATTGAACCGCCTGCCCCCCGGTCCTTTGGCAAGCTGGCCGGAACCGTGACCGTGGACGGGGCAGGGGCGGCCCGCAGGGTCGAGATTCAGGACCGCCTGAC
>RZZR01000260.1 GCA_009929795.1 Deltaproteobacteria bacterium
TTTGCGGACGCTGCCCGAGGACGACCCCCGGCGGGAAAAGTTGAAGATCATCGCCGACGAAGCCAACCGACTGGAGCATCTGCTGACCGAGGTCCGGGACTTCACCCGGCCGCCTCGACCACAGCCGAGGGAAACGGATCTGAACGGACTGGTCGGGGAGGTGCTCAGGATGTTCGAGGCTCAAGCCGCCGAACAGGGCATTGTCTGCCGGATGGATTCGGCCGAAGACATCCCAGTCTGCCGGATCGATTCCAACCAGATCAAGCAGGTTCTGATCAATCTGGTCAAGAACGCGGTGGAGGCCATGCCCGACGGAGGATCATTGAAGGTGACCACCGCAAGGGACGGTCAGCATCTCAAGGTCACGGTGGAAAATTCGGGCGAGGGGATACCCCCCGAGGTCATGAAGAGAATCTTCCATCCCTTTTTCAGCACCAAGGCCAAGGGCACGGGCTTGGGTCTGGCCGTCAGCTACAAGCTCGTCCAGGATCACGGCGGGGAAATCGTGGTCCAGAACTATGAGGGCCAGGGGGCCCGGTTCACCGTGTCCCTGCCTTTGGAAGCCAAGACAGACTGATCACGATACATCTCCGAGCGCCTGACAGGTTTTTGTTTGGGTCGGGCGATCAAGGGAGTCTTGTAAAAAATCAGAAGCGGATCTGCCAGGTGGCCACCGCGTTGATGCCGGGCTCGGCCAGCTCCACGCCGCGAGACGTGGCAAGGTAGTTGTAGTACTGCCGGTCCAGGAGGTTGTTGATGGCCAGCCCCAGTTCGTGCATGAGCCCCGAGGCCTCGAATTCCAATCCGCAACGGGCATTCACAACGGCGTAGAATGCCGACGAATCCACGCCGTTTGGTACTTCGTGCTGCGCAGCATTCCAGGCCGACTCCAGTGTCCACCAGAAGTTTTCGGTCGGATGATGTTTTATACCGACAAGGCCGTTCAGCGGGGGAATGAAGCGTAGAGGTTCACCTTGTTGAACGTCCCTCCCCCGTGTGTAGGCCAGGGTGCCGAACAGGTCCCATAGGGAGGCAAAGGCCCATTGGGCGGCGGCTTCGGCCCCGTATATCTCGGCCTTGGATACGTTCTCCATGCGGTAGAGCGTCGGATCGACCGGAGAGCTGACAATCAGGTCGTCCACGAAATTGGCATAGGCCGAAAGGTCCACGGACAGATCGCTGTCGGCGTAGTGGGTTCCCAGTTCGGCGAATATCGATCGTTCCGGATCCAGGTCCGGATTCCCCTCCTCGGTGACACCTCCGCCCAGATTTATATTTTTGAACAGTTCCGAAATGGTCGGGATGCGGTAGGAAGAGGCGATCAGACCGGTAAGACTACAGCGGTCCGTCAGCCTATAGGTGAGCCCCAGATTTCCGGCCCAGCTCATGTCGTGTCGGGACCCTGACTCCACTGTTTCCGTCCGTTCGTTGACGATGGATATCCTGTCCAGGCGGCCACCGATGTTGATGATCCAGTCCGGATTCAGGACCCAGTCGTCTTCGGCGTAGACTCCCACGGACAACTGATCGGTGTTCGGAGACGGCTTGTCCTTGAGTACTTTGCCGTTTTTGAGGGTACGGGTTCGGTCGGTGGCCATGTGCCAGTTCCATGTTTCCAGCCCCAGGGTCAAGGTATGGTCGTTCAGCCCGAAACGGTTTCGCCAATCCATGGCCAAGGTTTCATGGTCCCCGGCCGGTTCGATGCGAAGCACCTGGCCGGCGGGAAAGTTGTCGATCCGAGGCCTGCGCTCGATGATCTGGTAGCCCAGGTTCAGGGTCGAGTCTTCAAGGACGGAGTCGCTCGGGGCGAAGGAATGGACGAGCTGGGCGCGTTTGGCCGAATGGCGGGCCAGGGTCACGTCGGCTCCCACCGGGAGAGGGGCCGTACCCGATCCCGGGATGCCGACCTCGTCGGCTTCGGTGGCCCAGAGTTTGACAAGGGTCCGGTTCGGTTCGTTCCATCTGAGTCCGGCCGAGATGTCACCGAACACGTCTCGGAACTGGCTGTTGTCGACCCGGTCTCCATGGCCGTCATGGTAATCGTTGAAATGTCGGCCGGAAAGGGCCCCTCTGATCCAGACCGAATCCGAAGAATAGAGCAGATCGCCTGCCAGATCACCTCCCACCGGATTGCTGCCGCCCGACAGGAAGGTTTCACCGTGCCATTGCGGTGCGTCGGTGAAGGTGCCGCTTTTGGTGATGATGTTGACCACGCCACCGATGGACCCGGCCCCGTACAGGGCGCTGATGGGCCCCTTGAGAACCTCGATCCGTTCAATCTGCGAGGCTGGAACCAGGGCGAAGCGTCCATTGATGTCGGTGGTCATGTTGACCCGCATGCCATCGATGAGCACGACGACACTGTCCCGTGTCATGCCTCGAATGACCAGATCGGCGCTCCAGGGCGAGTCGTTGCTTCTGGATATGCCGGGCAGGCGATCCAGGGCCTCGGCGACACTTGAGACACCCAGT
>RZZR01000261.1 GCA_009929795.1 Deltaproteobacteria bacterium
GGTGGCATGCAGGCCGCTCTGGGCAATTGCGCCATGGGCGAAGGGGACAATACAGACGTCCATTTCCTGGACACGGTCAAAGGCTCCGACTGGGGCTGCGACCAGGAGGTGGCCCGTCTCTTCGCCGATGCGGCACCCATCGAAATGCGCCGCCTGGCCCATTGGGGCGTACCCTGGAACCGGGTCGTTCCCGGCAAGTCCTTCTACTTCAAGGGCGGAGAAAAATTCGAAAAATTCGAAAAACCCGAGAACGAGGGACTTATCACGGCCCGATCTTTCGGGGGCACAGCCAAATGGCGGACCTGTTACACCTCTGACGGCACCGGCCACGCCGTCATGTGCACCATGGACAACCGCTGCGCCCAGCTGGGTATCAGTGTTTTGGACCGCAAGGAGGCCATCTCCCTCATCCACGATGGCGAGACCTGCCTTGGGGCCGTTGTACGCTGTCTGCGAACTGGCGAGCTCGAAGTTTTCCTGGCCAGGGCCACGGCGGTCTGCACCGGGGGCTTTGGCCGTATCTACAAGGCCACCACCAACGCCGTCATCTGCGACGGGGCCGGCCACATCCTGGCCCATGACACCGGAGTGGTCCCCATCGGCAACCCCGAGGCCATCCAGTTCCATCCCACGGGCATCGTTCCCACCGACATCCTCGTCACCGAAGGTTGCCGGGGCGACGGTGGAACCCTCCTCGACGTCAACGAGGAGCGGTTCATGCAGATATACGAGCCGGAAAAGGCCGAGCTGGCCTCACGCGACGTGGTCTCCCGGCGCATGACCGAGCACATGCGGGCCGGCAAGGGGGTCAAATCAGCCTACGGCGAACACCTCTGGCTGGATATCCGACACCTGGGCGACAAGCACATCTCCACCAAACTCCGGGAAGTGGACGAGATATGCAAACACTTCCTGGGCATCGACCCCCGGGTCCAGCTCATACCTGTTCGTCCCACCCAGCACTACACCATGGCCGGCATCCGGACCAACAGAGACGGGGCCGTCTATGGCATGAAAGGCCTTTTTTCGGCCGGCGAGGCCGCTTGCTGGGACATGCACGGGTTCAACCGCCTGGGCGGGAACTCCCTGGCCGAGACCGTGGTTGCCGGCGGCATCATCGGGACCAAGGTCGTCGAGTTCCTTCAAGGCCATGAGGCCGTCTTCAAGACCGGCCATATCCATGAGGCCTTTACCAGGCAGCAGGCCCGCGTCGAGGCCCTGGTCGGCGGCAAGAACGGCAACGAGAACGTCTACCGGGTTCGGGAGGCCATGCAGGAAGCCCTCATGCGCGGCTGTTTCGTTTTCCGCAACGAAACCGATCTCAAGTCCTGCATCGCCGAACTCCAAGAAATCCTGGACCGTTCCCGACGGGTTGGCCTCAAGTCCACAGGACGTGGCCCCAACCCGGAACTCGGAGCCGCCCTGAAGATCGAAGGCCAGGTTCGACTGGCCCTGTGCATCGCCGTGGCCGCCTTGGAGCGTCGCGAGAGCCGTGGCAGCCACAACCGCGAGGACTATCCCGACCGCAACGACCGCGACTGGCTGAACCGGACCCTGGCTTATTGGCCCGAAGGGGCAGACCTGCCCGTCCTCAAATACGAGGACGCCACTCAGGTCTTCGAGATTCCACCCGGTGACAGAGGCTACGGTGGCGGGACCATCATCCCCGCCGATCCCGACATGGTCGCGGCCAGGACCCTGCAGCGCTAAACCATTCCCTTCGGAGGACCACCCATGGGCCGATTGCTCCAATTCGACATCTTTCGATACAACGCCCAGGAACAGGGTTCCGTGCCCCGCATGCAGACCTATGTCCTGGAAGAAACCGAGAATATGACTCTGTTCATCGCCCTGAACCGGATCCGTGAGGAACAGGACCCCGGTCTCATGTTCGACTTCTGCTGCCGGGCCGGCATCTGCGGATCCTGCGCCATGGTCATCAACGGTCGCCCCGGCCTGGCCTGCCAGACCAAGGCCAAGGACCTGCCCGGACACATCATTCTCCACCCTCTGCCCGTCTTCAAGCTCATCGGCGATCTCTGCGTTGACACCGGCGTCTGGTTCCGGGCCATGTACGCCCGAACCGAATCCTGGATACACACCAGCAAAGAGTTCGACCCCCAGGCTCAGGAAGAGCGCATGGACAACAAAATCGCCGAGGAGATCTACGAGCTCGAACGCTGCATCGAATGCGGCTGCTGCGTGGCCGCCTGCGGCACGGCCCGCATGCGCGAGGACTTTCTCGGTGCGGCCTCCCTGAATCGCATTGCCCGGTTCATGGTCGACCCCCGGGATCAGCGTTCCGATCAGCAGTATTTCGACATCATCGGCAATGACTACGGCATCTTCGGCTGCATGGGCCTTCTGGCCTGCGAGGACGTCTGCCCCAAGAACCTGCCCCTCCAGGACCAGCTGGGTTTTTTGCGGCGCAAGATGGGTATCACCGCCCTACG
>RZZR01000262.1 GCA_009929795.1 Deltaproteobacteria bacterium
CGCAGAGATGTGTCCATGTTCACCCCCGGAATGGTGTTGGTCGCAAAGGAGTCAGTCGCCAGCAGCATGGGAAACAGGGCGAACACGGCAAGCACGGCCAGGGCTTTCCCCCATGTCAGACTTGTCTTCCATGCGACCCCAGTCCATAGCATCTGCTTCATAGCAGAAAAACTATTGTTTCTAATGGATTGTTGGGTAGCTGTCTTCATTTTTGTTCCTCCTTAAGATTTTCAATTTTTTGTCCATAGCAATACAACAAGCAGGCCTTCACCCGGCCACGTCCAGGAGGTCCTTTTCCAGGATGAGGAAGAAAGGATCGCTTTTGAGGACGTTGGTCATGGTTTCCAGCTCCTTGTCCGAAGGGGTCTGGCCGGTGTTGTAGGCCATGGCCCCCCGGACATAGCCTTGCCGGTAGACCTCCATCCAGAAGTCGTCGCTCACGGTCTTCTTTGTCTGCATGGGTTCGTCGATGAGGCCGGCCACATCGGCCTGGTCGGCCTTGCTCAGGGCCCCGTCCTTGGTCTGGCCGTGGTCGAAGTCCCAGATCAGGCGAAAATCCAGGCCCAGGGGATGATCCTTCCCCGAGCCGATGACGATGACCGTGCGGTCTGAGAGGACGTCCGGAATGCTGAAGAGTCGGGAATGGGGGTACCAGTCCTGGGTGATGTCCGGCCAGGACGGGGCCGGCAGGTAGAAGCTCGTGTCTTTGGCACTCGTGGCCATCAGGTTTGAGCAGACCGGCAGGACCGAGTCGTTGTGGTACCCGGCTATGGCCAAAATGGTTTGGGTGTAGGCCATGGCCGCGGAGTTGTTCACGAAGTTGCCGGGATCGGGGGTGACCCTGGTCCAGCCGCTGTAGAGGATGTAGCGCGGGGCCAAACGATCCTTGATGGTGGCGAACCGCTTGGTGAACCAGAGAAGCCAGGGGTTGTAGGTGGCGGTTTGGAGGTCACCCAAGGCGTTCAGGTAGGTTTGGTCGAAATCCCGGACATTCTGAACGGCCACGGGCCAGCGGCTCTGGGCCCGATCCTTGTCGTAGCGCAGCCGATGGCCGACAACGCCCACACCGGTGGAGAAGTAGATGTTGGCGTTGCCATCAAAGGAGTCCCAGGACAGATCCGAGGTGGCCTGGGTGGCCACGTCCTTGTTGGCCAGAAAGCTCCAGTTGTTGGGCCAGGTGTTCACGGCCTCGGGCGTGCCGTGGTGAGGTCCGGCCAGGATGATGGCCTTGCGCAGGAAGTCATAGTCAGACGTTGTGCCGGCAAAGGCCTTGTGGGTCTCGATGGCCGTGCGGGCAATGAGACCGCCCGTGGAATGGGTGATGACGACCACCCCGGTCGTGGAATCGGACAGGCCGCGGCCTAGATCCGTGCCCGGCAGCCGGAGGCGGACGTCGGCCAGGAGCCTGCCGAAGAGTTCTCCGCTCATGGTCAGGTGCTTGTAGCTTGGCCAGCGCAGGAGATAGAGGTGGTACTTTTGGTTGAGGGCCGGGGTACCCAGGTAGTAGGAGATGAGCTTGGAGAAGTTGTTGACCGGCGAATGCTCCCAGTCACAGAGTCGGGCCGCGCTCCGGTAATGAACGTTGCCCTGCCAGCCGTGGAGGAGGACAACGGGGATGCGGCCCGTGCCGTCCGCTGGAGGATTCTGGCCATAGGCCGTGTCGGCCCAGTTGGGAACGGCCCTGGAGCGCAAGAGAACGTCCAGGTCGAGGAGGTAGTGGGAATAGACCGTGCCGGCGTCCACTGGCTGGCGGTCCCGGTCGTGGGAGTCGGTCAGACTGTTGGTCATGTTGCCGGCCGAAGCCCTGGTCTGGGCCAGGGTGAAGGCCGAAATGACGGGCGGCAGGGACTGGAAGCGGGTCCAGTCCACGAAATCCTGAAGGGCGTAGAGAACGGTGGACCCGCTGACCACCGAGGCCACCACCAGGCGGTTCGTGCGGGCCGAGTCGGTCAGGGAGAAGGACGAGCTGGAAAAGACCGTGCCCTTGCCCACGGAAATGGTTTCCAGGCGTTTGGCCTTGCCGCCCACGGGCTGAAAATCGATGGCGATGACCGTCTTGGAGGAGCCGATTTCCTGGGTGAAGATCGTAGTGAAGACTCCATTGAGGTTGTCCGCGGCCGGAACAAGGCCGGATTTGTCGATGTCCACGAGGCCGGCGGCGTTGGAAGAGGCCACGACAAAGGAACCATCCAAGGCCGCCTCCCCATCCAGGGTCAAAATTTCGCCCCCATCGCTGACGACCACAGCCGTTTTCGGGCCCATTGGCTGGGCCTCTACGAGGCGGACCGAGGCCTGGGCCAGGACGTTCGGGCCCAGGTCCACAGTGTATTCGGTCCATTGGAAAGCGCCGTCGCTCTGGGATGAAACTTCCACCGTGACCGGACTGGTTGCGCTGAGAACGGAGGCTCGGGGGTCGTACCCGAGGACGAGGCGGGCCGAACCATCCGGGGTGG
>RZZR01000263.1 GCA_009929795.1 Deltaproteobacteria bacterium
ATCAAACAAGGAGTCGTCTCCGTCATCCACGTGTTCGAGTAAAAGGCCTTCCTCCTCCAGATAACTCAGGATGGAGTTCATCCCGGACAGGACGATGCGGCGGTTTCGGTCGAGATCGACCAGGAGCAGCGGCACGCCTCGATGTCCGGCGGCCCGGAGGTAGTCCCTGGCCCATTCGGTGGCCGCTACGGTCTTTGGGTCAAAAACCATGGCGGGCAGATCGGCGGCCCGCTCGACCGACACGATGGAGCGGAAGGGATTCTCGGCCGTGTCTTCAGAGGCCAGGATGTGGGCCGCCCGGGAAAGATCCTTGGACTTGGTGTCGGTCATGTGAAAGGTCCAGGGGAACCCGGCCATGTCGTTGGCGGCCAGATTGGCCATGACCCTGGCGCAATGGCCGCAATGCAGGCTGAAGAAGAGGTGGAAGGAGGGATATTCCTTCCAAGGGTCGCTTTCGGAAGGCCATTGGAGAAAGGCCGTGTTTTCCAGGGCCGGGGTGGTCGGGTTGAGCTTCAAAACGCTGTTGGCCACGAAGCCCGAGGTCCAGACCGCGAGGCCCAGGAGGAGAACCAGGACGGAACGGCGGACAAAGGCGTACTGGAAAAGAATCAGAAAGAGGCCCAGGCCGACGATCATGCAGAGCTGGCATTTCTCGCCCAGGGCCACGAACTGAAAACCTAGGATGGCACCGTCAAAGGCCAGGGCCCCGATCAGGGCGATGGTGAACAGATGCCAGAGGGTTGGGCCGGTCCGTTTGGCGACCAGGGCCAAGAGCCAGAGGAAAAGGAAAAATCCGGCTCCGGCCTGGACCATGAGCAGTTCGCCGATGCGGACATACTCGCCGACCACCTCGCATGACGATGTCGTGCACAGGCCGTGGCCGGTGGCCATGGTCAGCCAGACATCCAGCCCCAGGGTCACGGTCATGCCCAGGAGCAGGGCCAGGAGCAAAAATTCGGCCCTGAAAACGTTCCGTCGGAAGAAATCGGTCATGCTCACCCCTTCTGATCCCGGGTCCAGGCGTTGAATCCGCCCCGATACCAGAAGATTTTTTCAGGCGGAAAGCCCCATTCCATGGCGGCCACGGCGGCGTGAAAGGCCCTCTCGTTGCCAGTGCAATAGAAAACGATGATCTTGTCTCCGACGGCAGCTGCGAGAAGATCCCGGGTCATGACGTTGGTGGGGTGTCCCTTGACAAAATAGGGGAGGTTGAAGGCCCCGGGGATATGCCCCAGGGCCTCGAACTTCTCACTGGGCCGGTTGTCGATGAATATCACGTCGTCCCGGCCGAGCAAGGCCCGGGACTCGGCCGTGTCCAGAATGGTCACCTGGGCTGAATCCAGTCGATCGACGCTTTTCGGATCCACTCGGGCGAATTGCTGGTCTTGGCCCAGGGCGTGCCAAGACCAGGCAAAGCTCAAGGCCATCAGGAAGAAAAGGCTTCCGAGAATAGGGTTTTTCATCAGTTCAGCCTGTATATTGAGGTTATTCGGCGACCCCCAGGGCCTTGTCGATCATCTCCTGGGTGGCCGGGTCGAAATAGGCGTTGGCCATGGCCAACGCCACACTCTTGCGATCCAGAACGGTCATGTCTTGCCGTTGATGTTGCACGAAACGGAGCAGACCGATCCTGCCTCCGCGACGTTCGGTGGTCAGTTCGACAAAATCATCATTCGTTTTTCCAAAGGATTTTGTGTTTGTAACGAGCACGTTGATTTGGGGGAATGACTTCATGATCCGGCGGTTGGTATCCCCAGGGCATTGCGAGAGCAACACGATGAGGTCACTTTTGTCGGTGACTTCGGAAAATGTTCGGGCCAGCGCCGTCTCCGGGTCTTCCAGATTCAAGCCGGGTGCCAAGGTTTGAACGGGCTGTACGCTGAGGATGGCCACCTTGATTCCATCGCTTTCCAGGAGGATCCAGGGAAGGAACCATGGCTGGCCCTCATCTACGTGGAGGTTGGTGGCCACAACCGGAAAATTGGCCTCGGCCAGGATCCGACGCAATGTCTCGCTGCCCAAGGAGACGTCAAGGGGGCCGAGGCCCATGGCGTCGTAGCCCATGGCGTTCATGACCCGGACGACGAGATCGTTTTGAATTTCGGCCTGATCGCCCCGATGGGCAAAGGCATTGCCATTGTCTAAAAGAAGCGTGCGGGGTGTTTTACCCCCAAGTTCCTTTTCAAAATAGTGGACTCGGGCGGACAGGCCGCCGTCAAAGCTGCAGCAACCCCGAATGGCCTGGACCTGGCCGTTGGTCTGCCCACTACATACGATCTGAAACACATCTGCTTTTCTGATTTTCAAGGTCTCCAGGGTGGATTCCAGTTTTTGGCGCATGGAAGTGGTTAGGTCGTTTTCCTGGCCCCCGGCCTGTTTGTACATGACCCCGAGCAGAAGAAGAACGCGCGTGCCTTCGGTAAAGGCTGTCAGGGAACCGGCTCGTCCGTGGG
>RZZR01000264.1 GCA_009929795.1 Deltaproteobacteria bacterium
CACGGGGACAAGGTCGTGGCGGCCATCCTGCCCGGCCGCAAGGGCAAGAATCCGTCAGGTCGGGTGGTCCGGGTCCTGGAGCGGGCCACGGAGATCATGGCCGTGCGGGTTCTCAGACCGGCCGGAGACGGAGCCGTGCTGGCCCAGGCCACGGACCCCAGGTGCAAGGGTCTGTTCGTCCTGGATTTCGAGGGTCGCAAGGCCCCGGACAAGGGAGACATCGTTCTTGCTGCTCCCGGAGACCGCTTGGAGGGGGGGGGATGGGCCGGCCGGGTCGTGGAGGTTCTGGGCCGGGAGTTCAGCCTTGAGACCCAGGAACGGATCGTCAAGGCCAACCACTCTGTGCCGGGGCCATTCCCCCCGATAGTTCTGGCAGAGGCGGCCAATCTCGGGCCGGAGCCGGATCCGGAAGGCCTGCAAGGCCGGGAAGATTTGACGAATCTCGGTCTGGTGACCATTGACGGTGAGCAGGCCAAGGATTTCGACGACGCCGTTCATGTTCGGGCCAAGGGTGGGGGGTGGATCCTTACCGTGGCCATCGCCGATGTGTCTCATTACGTACAGCCAGGATCGGCCCTGGACCGCGAGGCCCTGGAGCGGGGCAACTCCTTCTATTTTCCCCGCTCGGTTGAGCCCATGCTGCCCGAGGCCCTGTCCAACGGCCTGTGCAGTCTGGTACCGGGGCGGCCCAGACTGGCCATGGCCGTGGAAATGGAGTTCGACAGGCTCGGCAGGCGCACGGGTCAGCGGTGCTTCGCGGCAGTTATCCGCAGCGAGGCCAGGTTGACCTATACTCAGGTCCAGGGCCTGTTTTCCAGGGGTGAGGGCCGCGACGAGTCTTGGGGGCTCATGCTCGAGGAGGCGGCCAAGTTGGCCGAGATTCTCCGAAATGCCCGGGCCCGGCAGGGAAGCCTGGACTTCGACCTGCCCGAGCCTGAGATAATTCAGGGCCTTTTGGACGGCAGTGTGGGTATTCGGGCCCGCGAGCGATTCTTCTCCCATCGTCTGGTGGAGGAGTTCATGATTTCGGCCAACGAGTGCGTGGCCGAAATCCTGACCAGGGCCGAGAAGGTTTTGCCCTATCGCGTTCACCCCCTCCCGGATCCGGACAAACTGAGTGCTCTGTTCCGGTTGCTGACGACGGCGGGCGTCCTGCCCGAACGTCCGGACGAGATCACCCCGGCCTCCCTGCAATCCGTGCTGGCCCTGGTCCGGGACACCGAGCGGGAATTTTTGGTCAATCGCCTCATGCTCCGAACCATGTCCCAGGCCGGGTATTCGCCGACGAACGAGGGCCATTTCGGTCTGGCATCGGAATGCTATTGTCATTTCACATCGCCCATTCGGCGGTATGCCGACCTGCTGGTCCACAGAGTTCTCAAGTCGGTCCTGGCCAGAGACGGCAGAATCTTCCGGGTCAAGCCCCTCAAGCGAATCTGCGATGGAATCAACCGCTGCGAGCGCCGGGCCATGGAGGCCGAGCGGGAGATGCTCAAGCGGGCCGGCATCCTTCATCTGCGGGATCGGATAGGCGACGTATTTGCAGGAGTGATCTCCGGGGTGGCCGATTTCGGGTTCTGGGTCGAACTGGATTCGGTCCTGGTGGAGGGGCTGGTCCGACTTTCGACGCTGCATGACGATTACTACGAGTTCCGAGCCGACGAACACCGCCACTTGGGCCGGGGCACAGGCCGGACCTTCGGCCTGGGTCAGCGGGTCACGGTCCGCCTGGTAAACACTTCGCTGGATCGCCTGGAGGTCGACCTGGAGGTCGAGGATGCCTGAACCGTTTCCTGAGGCCCAGGCCAAGGGGGCGGTGTACATTGTTTTGGCCGCCCTGTGCTGGTCGACCCTCGGCCCTGTATCCAAGCTGGCCTTTGCCCACGGGGTCGCTCCCTTGGACGTGGCCTTCTGGCGGGCCGTTTCCGGTTGGGCCCTGTTCGCAGGGCAGGCCGCATGGCTGGGGCAAACTCGGGTGCGGCCGAGAGACCTTCCTGGTCTGGCCGTTTTCGGCTTCCTGGGGGTCAGTGTCTTTTACGGAGCCTACCAGATCGCGGTCCGCGACGGCGGGGCAGCCCTGGCCTCGGTCCTTTTGTACACGGCACCGGCCTGGGTGGCCCTTTTGGCCAGATTTTTTTTGGGCGAAGGGCTGACGCGAATCAAAATCATCTGCATTCTGCTGTCCATGGCCGGGGTGGCTGGGGTGGCTTTTGGGTCTGGAGAAACCCAGGGCCGGGGCGGGTGGCCTCTCCTGGGGGTGGCCTGCGGCCTAGTCTCGGGGCTGACCTATGCCTCATACTACATCTTTTCCAAGCGCTTCCTGCGAACCTATCGGGCCCCGACCATCTTTCTCTACATACAGCCCTTCGGGGCTCTTTTTCTCCTTCCGTTTCTCGGCGGGCTCCCGGCTGATGCCGTGGCCTGGGCCTCGGTTCTCTTCCTGGGTCTT
>RZZR01000265.1 GCA_009929795.1 Deltaproteobacteria bacterium
GGCGAATTGATGATCTATCTCGGGGCCGGAAAAACGGCCTTTCAGCTCGATTTCGTCCAGGCCTCGGTCTTCTGGCTGGCTGTGGCCGGGTTGGCCGTGGTGGGAGGACTGGCCGTAGTCACCATGACCAAGGCCTTTGGACTGGCCTTTTTGGGCGAGCCCCGGACCGAGGCGGCCAGGAAAGCCCACGATCCGGCCAAGCCAGAACTCGTGGCCATATTTCTTCTGGCCGGAGGATGCCTGGGCATGAGTCTGGGCGCTCCCTTTGTCTTTCGGCTTGTCCTGCCTGCGGTGGCCATGTTCTCAGGCCCGACTGACACGGCCGTGGCCGATGTCGGGGCCCGGGCCCTGGGCATGACGTCCCTGATGGCCGCTGCAGTTTTCCTGTTCATCGTCGTCGGGGCCCTCATCCGGCGCCGGGTACTGGCCGGACGATCGGTGGGCCGCGCCGGGACCTGGGATTGCGGATACACCGCGCCCAGCGCCAGGATGCAGTACAGCGGCGGTTCCTTTGCTGAGCCTCTGACCACGTTGATGCGTCCAGTATCCGGGGTCGGTCGGGAGGAGGATCCGGTAACTGATTTTTTCCCAAAAAAATCCCGGCAGACCGTAATGATGAAGGACTGGTTCGACACCGGACTGGTCCGGCCGCTTTTCAATCTGATCGGCCGGGTCTGCGAACGGGTCCACGTTCTTCAGCACGGGAAGACACACCTCTACATCCTCTCCCTGATCGGGGCCTTGGTCGTTTTGCTGGCCATGAGGGCGGGTTAGTCATGAACTACGTATCGTCGCTGTTCTTTCCGGTGGGTCTGCTCCTGGCCCCCTTCCTGTTCGGCCTGATCAATCGGGCCAAGGCCATGTTCGGTGGCCGCAAGGGCCGTCCCCTTCTGCAGATGTATTTTGACCTACGCAAGCTTTTGTCCAAGGGCGCGGTCTACAGCCGGACGGCCAGCTGGGTCTTTCGGGCGGGTCCCATCGTTTCCCTGGTGGCGGTGCTGGCGGCCCTGACGCTCATGCCCTGGGCCGGGGCCCCGGCTCTGGTCTCCTTTGACGGAGACGCGATCCTTTTCGTTTATCTGCTGGCCCTGGGCCGGGTAGGTCTGATTCTGGCCGCTCTGGACACCGGGTCGGCGTTCGAAGGAATGGGCGCTTCGCGCGAAGCGGCCTTTTCAACCCTGGCCGAGCCGGCCCTGTTCCTGCTGCTTCTGGCCCTGGCCCAGGGGACGCAGTCCCTGTCCCTTTCAGGGATTTTCGCCCGCACTGGCGTTCCCGTGGACGTGGCAGTGCTCCTGCTGGTCTCGGTCGGACTGTTCATCCTGGCCCTGCTGGAAAACTGTCGGATTCCCTTCGACGATCCCAACACCCACTTGGAACTGACCATGATCCACGAAGTCATGATCCTTGATCACAGTGGCCCCGATCTGGCCGTGATCGAATTCGGATCGGCCGTGAAGTTCTGGGTTCTGGGCGCCCTTCTGATGAACGTGCTGGTCCAAGGGTTGCCCGTGGGTCAGGGGGCTGCGGCCGCGATAGGCCTCGGGATCATGTTCGGCCTGGCCCTGGCCGTGGGTGTCGTTGAGTCCACCATGGCCCGGCTCCGTTTGACCACCGTGCCGCGTCTCATTGCCATGGCTGTAAGCTGCGCGGTGCTGACCGTCATCCTGGTATGGATTTGATCATGACCACAGTTCTCGTCCAATCGCTGATGATCGGGCTCATTTTGGCCAATCTGGCCCTGCTGGCCTCGTCCCGGGTTCGCTCGCTGATCGTTCGAGTGGCCTTTCAAGGCATGATTCTGGGAGTCCTTCCCCTGGTGGCGGCCCACGGTCAGATCACCACCTACACCTGGGGATTCAGCCTGATGGTCTTCGGCCTGAAGGGCATCGCCTTTCCATGGCTGCTGATGTGGACCTTCAGGCGGGTCAAGCCTTCCCCGGAGATAGAGCCTCTGGTCGGGTACAACCTGACCATTCTGGCCGGATTGGCTGGTCTTCTGTTCGCCCTGTGGCTGCAGGGCGGCCTGCCCATGCCTGATCATGCCCTTTCGGATTTGGCCTTTGCCACCGCCTTCATGACTTCTTTGACCGGGTTCCTCCTGCTGGTGACCCGCAAAAAGGCCCTGACCCAGGTCATCGGCTATCTGGTGGCGGAAAACGGCATTTTTCTGTTCGGAGTGACCCTTTCGCCCCATGGGCCCCTGTGGATGGAGTTGTCGACCCTGCTCGACCTCTTCGTGGCTGTGTTCGTCATGGGCATCGCCATCCATCACATCAACCGCGAGTTCGATTCCATCGACATGGACAGCCTCTCATCCCTCAAGGATTGATCATGCTGCTTCAAGGCCTTGTGCTCATTCCCGCAGCGGGCGGATTTCTCTCCCTGATGCTCAAGGGCAACGGGTTGCGGCGGGCGATTCTTTTGGGCAC
>RZZR01000266.1 GCA_009929795.1 Deltaproteobacteria bacterium
CGGACAGCGCTCCTCGTTCTTCTCGCACCGGATGATGCCGATCCTGGTCATGAAAAACCTCCTTGGATTGAAGCGATACGAAACGCTCCCATCCCCCGGGAATATCCTTCCAACCAGGCGGCCGCTCCGTCAAGCCTTCGGACCGATCATGATCCCACGACGATCTCCACATCCGGATTGACCGACCCGGGTCTGAGCTCAAAGGGTCCGTCCGTCGTCCCGACCGAGGAACCGACCCGGGCCGTGGCCTCGTATCCCGTTTCCGCCGGAATAAAGAAGAATAGCGCCCGACCCTGGGCATCCGTCCGGACCGTGCCCACGCTCCGACCTTGGATGTCGGAGAGAACCACGTCGGCCCCCTCCAGAACCTCTCCGGCCGGGTCGCGGACCAGAACGGCCACCCGGCCATACCGGTTCGGGGCCTTGGGCTCGGCCAGGAGCCGGTGGAGGTTGATCCGGCCCCAGCCGGTCCGGATGTCGAACCCGGGCTCGTCCACGTCGTCGGCCGTGGCCTCCAGATGGGAGCGCATCTCCTCGATGGACCAGTCCGGATGCAGGCCCCGCAACAAAGTCAGGGCCCCGGCCACCTGGGGCGCGGCCATGGAAGTTCCGCTGGCGGCCACATAGCCGTGGTCGCGCTTGGAGGTGGACAAAATGTCGCTGCCCGGGGCGGACACGCTGATATGCTCACCCCAGGTTGAGAAATGGCTGGCCTGGTCCCGTCCGTCCGTGCTGCCCACGGCTATGGCCCCCTGGCAGGCGGCCGGATACTGGATGACGGCCGTCATGTTGTTGCCCATGGAGACCACCACCAGGGCCCCTTTGAGACAGGCATAGCTGACCACGTCCTGCAGGGCCTGGGAGTAGCCCGGGCCGCCCAGACTGAGATTCAGGACATCGGCCCCGTGATCCACGGCCCAGGGAATGGACTCGATGACGTATTCGGCCACCTCCTCGCCCTCATCGTTGACCTTGAGGGGCATGATCCGGGCCTTCCAGTCCACCCCGGCCACGCCCAGGCCGTTGTTCCCCGTGGCCCCGGCGATGCCGGCCACGTGGGTGCCGTGCCCGTAGCTGTCGAAATGGACCCCGGGCGGCACATCCTGCTTGGTGTGGAAATTGTGGCCGGTGACCACCCGGCCGGAAAATTCCGGATGTGTCCCGTCGAGGCCAGTGTCGATGATGGCCATGGTCACCTTTTCCGATCCCACCCCCAGATCCCAGGCCGCGGCCGAGTCCATTTTCAGATGCCCGTACTGCCAGGGTTTGAAGTCCGGATCGTTGGGAGTCAGATGGAGCTGGAACCTCGGGGCCGGTTCGGCGTAGACGATCCGCTCGTCCCGGCCAAGACGGTCGAGCGCTCGGGCCCGCTCCGTCCCGGTCGGCAGTTCGACCACGGCAAAAACCATATCCCCGGCCCGGAAGGCCCGCACCAGTCGGGACCCGTGGTCCCGAGCCACGGCCGAGGCCTCCTGATCGGACCGGAGGCGGATGATGATCCGCCCTCCCTGGGCAGGCCGATCCGAGACGCCGGACCCGCCGGACCGGTCGGTGGTGAAGGTGAAGCAGCCGTTCTGGGCCGAGGTGACGAACATGAACTGCTCGGCATAGGGATCCTTCCGGGCCGGCCCGGGGAACGAGTAGGACCGAAACTTGTTTCCCGAAACCCGATCCTGGGCCGCGTAGGCCGATAGGATGTCCCAATGGTAGACCCTGGCCGGAGCAAGGTCCTGCTCCAGAACGGCGCTGGTTTTGTTCTCGATGGTCGTGTCCCAGGTGAAGATGCCCTTGGGATCGGTCACCCCGGCCAGGACGAGCCGATAGAACTGTATCTCGCCCACGGACGGATCGGCCTTCCATTCAAAGACCGGACGCTGCGAGAAAACCCCGCCTTGGCCCTCCCCCGGCGAGGTGAGATGCACATCGAACCGATCCAGCACCGTCATCGGCGGAACCTCGGTTCTCGGCCCCTCGCCCCGGTTGTTGAAGGCGGCCACGAGGTAACGAAGGTTCATCCCCGGGGTCAGTTCCGGGTCGAAGTCCTCGAACCAGACATTCTCGCCCCCGTGGACCGTGTCCACCAGAACCGGCTCGGTTCCCGGGTTGTCCGCCCGATAGACCCGGTAGCCGCGGGCCCCGTCCAGGGGCTCGAACCGGAGGGATGCGTTGATGATCGTTGGCTTTTGGGCCCCGCCAGGCCCGAGGCCGTAGGACGAGACATGGGTGATGCAGTTCGAATCCGCCACCACGACCGATCCGGGGACCGATGCGTCAACTGCCCCGTTGGCCAGAACTACCGGAATTTTGACGTCTGCGCGGTTGAAATTGATGTCCGTGGCCGTGGCCAGAACATAGGTCGGCCCGTCGGCCAAAGCCGTGGTGTTCCAATCATGGGACAGGGCCCCGCCCCTGGCCGATGCCAGGGCC
>RZZR01000267.1 GCA_009929795.1 Deltaproteobacteria bacterium
CTTATGCATCCCTGGGCTGGTACATCGGCTTGCGCTTCACACCCCAGACCGTGCGCTACGCACTGAAGGCCGTGCCCCAGCTGTTGCTGGCCGTTTTCACCCTCATGGTTCTGTGCGGGGGCGTGGCCTGGATGCTCCATGCCTGGGCCGGGGTGGATCCCTTGAGTGCCTATCTGGCCACTAGCCCCGGCGGGCTGGATTCGGTGGTGGTCATTGCCGTGGGCAGCGGGTGCGACGTGCCGTTCGTGCTTTCCCTGCAGACCCTGCGCCTGTTCGCCGTGGTCCTGACCGGGCCATTGGTGGCTCGGTTGGTCTGTCGTGTGAGCAGACGCAGCGCCCGCGGCACGGGCCTGAAGGCCTAGAAAATTTCCGAGGCCAGGGGAATTTTTAGCTGGAGGAATGCGCTGGCGAGAATCCGGTTTCAGGCGTTGAACACAATTCTTGAAACTTTCTAATAAAATCAGATAAATGTATGCCGTCAGCCAGGCCATGGTGGACCTGGACGCTGAAGGCCATGACATGGCCATGGCCACGTTTCAAAAAACGCCCCCATACGATGCGCGGAAACGAGTCCGCTGGCCTGAGAGGCACTGGATTGACAACGGACGTGAAATGGATCCAGGGCAGGCAACTGATGTATATCTTGTCAACACTGTCAGGCTCAAGGCCCGTCACGCCCTTTTCAGCCTCCTTCTTGATGGGGACGTTGAGTTCCAGAAAGCGTTTGATCTCATCCTCATGTCGTCCGCGGCAAAAATTCAACGTGCCGTCCGTGGTCTGCACCGTGAAGGATGGGTGGACCACGTCAAAGAGCATGATCTCACCGTCAACGACCCGTACCCGCAATTCTTCCACGGCATTGAGTGCCTTTGAAACCAGAAAAATCATGCCAAGGTAGCGGGGGATGTCCTGTCTCTTCATGAACGACAAACAGTCTCCGACCTCGATTTCCACGGTCAGGCAAGAATAGGGGAATTCCATTTGACTGAAATGCAGAAAATGCTCCGCTCTGGCCCACGTGGCCATGTCAATCTTGCGCATTGATTCTCTTTTGGGTCTGTTTCATCACGGATTGACGCCTTTGAAAGGCGAAGGAGATCGAAGCTTGGAGGTTCGGCCCGCAAACTTTCATGTGTTGATCTTGGTCCCGGAGTATGTGAAGGCGTTCCTGTTCATTTTGATGAATGTTCCCTTGCTTATACCCACTGCATTGCCGCACTGGCACCAGATCTTGCCGTCATGTTCATCCTTGAACCAAACCTTTTCAATCCTGTCTCGATGGCAGCGCAGGAGTTCTCTCTGGCCAAGCTTGCGGTATCGCCAGAGCTTCTTACGACAGGCTGAGCACTTGATGACGAGCATGGTTCAATGCGAAGATCAGAGCCACAGGATGGCCGAGAAATCTTCCTCCCGTTGAGTCAAACGATTGAGTGGCCGGGGATCATCGGCTAGTCAGGCCGGGAGCGCCGAGACCCGGGCCATTTCCTCGCCCACGTATCGCCCCAAATCGTGGGCCAGATCCGAGTGCAGGCGGAGCCGATTCATGTCCAACGGTACCGCTAGCCGAGTGAACCGCAGCATGTCCCCGTCCTCGGCCGCGTGGGGCCAGACCCCGGCAAAGAAGAACCCGGCCTCCTTGACCTGTTCGGCGAGGACGGCCGTTGCGGGCTGGGCCAAGGGCAGATCTATGTGGACCACCTCGGCTCCGGCAATGTCCAGAAGATCCAAGGCCGCCCGCCTTATCTCCGGCCATTGCCGCTCATCGGCCCGCGACACCCGGACCACCCCCTTCAAGAGGCCACGATCGAAGACCACGGCGTATTCACCGGGTCCGTGATCGGTTTCTTCCGGAGGCGAAATAATGGTTCGGTCCAGGTTGCCGAGAACCCGTTCGACAATGGCTCGATGCCGTCCGAGGTCACAGACTTTGGCTGGGGGCGGGTCCACCAGATATTGGAAACAGTGCAGGTAGGACTCTCTTTGGGGAGGGGCGGTTCCAAGGTCCATGGATTTGAAGTTCCGCGGTGGACAGGCCGCCAGATCCAGTCCACATGGCAGTGCGCCCAGGGCGATGGTATTTCGGACACTGACGGGGTGGCTGGTGACCGGATTGAAGGACAGCCCGAAGATGCCCATCTTCCGGGCCCGTTCCTTGAGGCAATTCAAGAAGCGTTCCATGAGTTTTCGGCCTCTGTGAGCCGGGGAAATGACCAGGAGGGCCATCTCGGCCACGGGTACGGGTTGGTCGCGGTCAGCCAGCAGCGTGACCAACCCGTCACGCAGATCAGCCTGTAACCCAACGACATCCACCCGCTGCTCAGCCAAATACGTCCAGTCGCGATCCACCCCTAACTCCGCCGCCAGGATCAGATCGCGGTACCAGCGGGCAAGGGGTTTCGCCTTGCCCTGCTCGCG
>RZZR01000268.1 GCA_009929795.1 Deltaproteobacteria bacterium
GTGAAGAGGAGCACGCCGCCCAGGGCCAGGGCCAGCAGGGTCGGCAGGGGGCCAAGAATAAGGATGCTGATCTTGGCGCTGACGGCCGAGACTTCCAGCCATTTGGCCAGGACGTCGCGGAATCCGTCCAGGGCCGATTGATAGCGGCCAAAGGAGGACGCGCCGTCGTCAAAGGTCCGGACCACGGGCATGGCCTGCACGAATTCGACCACGGCCCCGGCGATGCGCTCGCGTTCCTCGTCGTATCGGCGCTGAAGTTCTCCGCTGCCGCGCATGGCCAGCATCACGCATCCCGTCCCAACCACCAGTAGTCCCAGGGCCAGCAGGGCCAGACGCCAGTCGATGATCAGCATCAGGATTAGGGTGGCCAGAGGTGTGGCCACGCTGCGTCCGATCATGGGCGTGGTATCGGCCACAAAGGCGTGCAGGCTCTTGACGTCGTCCTGCATGACCTTGGTCACTGTTCCGGTCCCGGTTTGGAGCAGATAGCCCAGGGGCACTCGGGCCATGCGATCGGCCAGTTTGGTGCGCAGGATGGTCTCCAGCCGGAACGCGGCCAGATGGGACACTGTGAATCCTTGCGTGCGCAGGTAGAAGCTGATCACGGTGAGCAGGATGGCCACGGCGGCCCAGGGCCATGGATTGGGATCGGGGCCGAGGAGCTGGGCGATGATCACGGCCAGCACGGCCACGGCGGCCAGGGCGGCCACCGCGCCGAGGGCGGCCAGACCCATGGCCAGATGGATGCGGTTGCGCACCGGGCGCATAAGGGCCCAGATGCCTCGCCCAGGCAGGGCCTCGGCTGTTTCGGTTTCAAATGCTCCGACCCGGCCAAGGCTTGGGTCGCAGGTGGATGTGTTCATGAATGACCTCCGGAAGTTGGGCTCCGGGAGATCATGATGAATCAGGACGGCATCTTCCACCCCGGGAGGGAGAAAGACTGCCGCGATCGGGAAAGAAGGGGCCCGGGACGAACTTCAGGCCCGAGCCAGATACGAGGACGGCAGGCGACCGTGATGGCGCTTGAAGGCCGCGCTGAAGTGGCTGGGGTTTGAGTAGCCCACGGCCATGGCGGTCTGGAGGATGGAGGAACGACCCGACTCGATCAGTTCAATGGCGTGTTCCATACGCAGGGCCCTCACGAATTCGCCGATGGACTGGCCGGTGCGACGGCGGAATCCGGCCTTGAGGTAGCATTCGTTCAATCCGACGCGGCGGGCCAGGGCCGCGATGGTCGGAGGATCGGTCCATTCAGCCCGCAGGATGTCGATGGCGTTGTCGATGGCCGGAGTTGATCGGGATCCTTCCTGGATACGGGCCGGGTATTCCAAGCCCAGAATCTGGGTCAGGAGGTTCAGGGCCAGGGATTCGAAATGCAGACGGCCGCAGACGGTATCCCGCTTGGTGGCCAGGAGACGGGCGGCGGTGCTGACAAGGGGCGCCGTCTGGCGCGGGCAGCGCGACAGGGGGCGGACGCCCTGAAAAGGCGAGGCATTGGGGAGGTTTTTATTGCGCAGGATTATTTCCAGGCTTTGGCTCATGCCGCAGTGTGGATCGCCCAGCCAAGCCTCGATCATGGACCGGGGCAGGGTGATGGACATTCCCCGGATGACCCGGTGCGAGGGCTGGCTGTAGCGCATACATGTCGAGAAATCACGGCACAGCCACAATTCTCCGCCGCGGACGACCTCGCGACCGCCGTTTTCGGGGATAACGACCTCGAATTCGCCGGACATGAGGAGGTTGAAGCAGACCATCCCCCCAACGGGAAAATGGTCGCCTTCGACGGGGCGAAACAGTTCGTAGTCGCACATGCCCACGTTTAGGCCCCGGTCGATATGGACCAGTTCGGTCCAGCCGTTGCCGGACCTGGCGGCCAATTCCAAACGCATTTGGCCGGGACCACTGCCCGAGGAGTGGGGCGACTCGACGAAAAGTCCCTGGGAAAGATAGTAGCGGCGATAGATTTCGGCCAGGGGAAAGGGGGCGTCGGGCATCGTTCTTGGACATGGATCAAGAGCGTACATGATCGAACCTGTTGGGGTTGTGGCAGGTCGGCCCGAAACGGGATTCGCCGGGGGCTCATCGTCCGGGTCGGCCATGCACGGTGCATTGCGACGATGGTCTGGTCTCGGGACTCGGATCTTTTCGTGGTCCTGGGCCATGAAATCCGTTCGGGGCATCACGGCCGAGGATCCCTGTGGAAATGCCGGGCCGGCATCGGCCCGGCTTCCGGGTTTCGGTATCGGGGCGGCAAGACTCTTAGAATGAGTAAACCAATCCCAAGGACAGACGATAGGCGGCATCATCCTTGCGGTCGTCGTCGAACTTGGGCTTCAGGTAGCCGAGTTCAGCCACGGCGGTCAGTTCCTCG
>RZZR01000269.1 GCA_009929795.1 Deltaproteobacteria bacterium
TTGAGTCTGGCCCAGGCCATCGGCTATTCCATCCATGTCTTCAACGCCTTCAAGCACGGTCTGGCGCGCACCGGGCAAAGACGTACGGCGCTGGTCCACGCCGTGTCCGAGACAGGCTGGCCCCTGCTCTTCAGCGCCCTGACCACCATGTCCGCCCTGTGCTCCTTCCTGTTCATTCCCTTGCGACCCATCCGCTGGGTCGGGGTGACCGGAGCCTGCCTGGTCGGCGTGACCTATATCCTGGTCATCATCCTCCTGCCATCCCTACTCAGCTTCGGGCGGGACGACATGCCGCCTGAGCGGCAGAGGTCGGGAGTCCTAGCCTGTCTGGACCGTCTGATGGAATATCTCGGGACCCGCGTTCTCAATCGACCGGGGCTGACCATGACCGTCTTCGGCCTCCTCAGCGTGGCCTGCATCCTGGGTATCTTCCGCTTTGAAGTGTCCTTCGACATTAGACGGACCTTCGGTATTGGAGTGCCCTATGTGCACCGCCTTGACTACATCGGCCACACCCAGGTCGGCTCTCTCTACTCCTACGGCGTGGCCCTGGAATTCGACCAGCCGGGCGAGGCCAAGAATCCTGAAAAATTGAAAAAATTCGACCAGTTCATCGCCGAGATCGCCGCCCTGCCCCTGACCAAGAAAACCACCTCCCTTGTCGACATCGTCAAGGACATGCATCAGGTCCTGAACAACGGCGACCCGGCCTTTCACATCATCCCCGACGAGCGCGAGGCCGTGGCCCAGGTATTGCTGCTCTACGAAAACGCCGGGGGTTCCGAGGCGGAGAAATGGGTGGATTACGACTACCAGCGACTGCGACTCATGGTCGAGATCGACGACTACAATTCCGGCGAGGCCGTGCGCGAGATGGGGCTGATCCAGGAACGCGGTCGCGAACTCTTTCCCGACGCCAAGGTTCTGCTCATCGGTTCCATCGCCCAGTTCACGGTCATGCAGGATTACGTGACCTGGGGTCAGCTCAAGTCGTTCTTCGTCGCTCTGATCGTCATCGCCCTGCTCATGTCCATGGTCTTCGGCAGCCCGACCATCGGCCTTATCGCCATGATCCCAAACGTTGCCCCTGCCCTGGCCGTCGGGGGCGTCATGGGCTTTGCGAACATACCCCTGGACATGATGACCGTGACCATCATCCCCATGCTCCTCGGCCTGGCCGTGGACGACAGCATCCATTTCATCAACCACTCCCAACTGGAATTCGAGCGAACCGGCAGCTACAGGGAAAGCGTTCGTCGAGTTTTCGGATCCGTGGGCACGGCCCTGCTTTTGACCTCGCTGGTCCTCATCCTGTGCTTCTCGGCCTATGCGGCTTCGGATGCCAAGGTCTTCGTCAACATGTCCTATCTGGTGGCCGCGGGTATTCTCGCCGCTCTGGCCGCGGATTATTTCGTCACCCCCGTCCTGCTCGACAGGCTGCGCGCCTTTGGTCCGGACAAGACCGAGAGATTGGCCGGGAATCGCCCCCCGGACTTTTCCGGAGCGGACCGCGCCCACCCCGGCGCCCATTTTGGGATGGAACGAGAAAAAATTTGATATTTCCAGTATCTATTTTTAATAAAATTACAAAATATTGTTAGTTGATCTTAATTTTCTTCCCTGCTATCCGTCGCGCCAACACATTGAAGGAGTAAACCATGAAACCATCCGAAATCGTCATCGCCCTGGAAACGGTGATTCACATCCGCCAGCCCGTGTTCCTGTGGGGAGCGCCAGGGGTCGGCAAAAGCCAGGTCGTCGCCCAGGTGGCGGCCCGTCGCAGCCTTGAACTCGTGGACGTGCGGGCGGTCCTGCTCGACCCCGTGGATCTGCGCGGCATTCCCCGCATCGACGCCCAGGGGAACGCCGTGTGGTGTCCCCCGTCCTTCCTGCCCCGTTCTGGTCAGGGAGTGCTTTTCCTGGACGAACTGAACACCGCCCCTCCCCTGGTCCAGGCCGCCTGCTACCAACTCATCCTGGACCGCAAGCTGGGTGAGTACATCCTGCCTGAAGGATGGGTCATCGTCGCAGCCGGGAACCGGGAATCGGACCGATCAGTAACCCACCGCATGCCATCGGCTCTGGCCAACCGCCTGATTCATCTGGATTTCGATCCGGACCTCGACGATTGGCTGGTCTGGGCCGAACAGGCCGATATCGACGCCCGGTTGCGTGCCTTTCTTCGCTTCCGCCCCAAGCTGCTCCACGTCTTCGACCCCACGCGCAACGAAAAGGCCTTTCCCTCGCCGCGCTCATGGGAATTCGCGTCCCGCGTCATGCGGTCCGGAGCGCGCTGGAGCACCATGCGCGAGCTGCTCAAGGGGGCCGTAGGTGAATCGGCCGCCGCCGAATG
>RZZR01000270.1 GCA_009929795.1 Deltaproteobacteria bacterium
TTTCTGGTCCGCCTCGAACCCAAGGCGGTCATTGCCTACCACAACCATCCAATGGAATGGGAGGTCCACGCCGTGACCTCGGGCTCGGGTCACTGTGTCTGCGGTGGCGAGAACAAGGCCTACCTCCCCGGAACCACGGCTCTCATGCCCATGGGGATCGAGCACGAGGTGCGGGCCGGAGCCGATGGGCTGACATTGTTGGCCTTTTTCTCGGCCGCTCACTGACGGTGGTCTTTCGTCCCCGGCTTTGCTAAAATTCGAGCATGGCCGCTCGGGACGCATTCCATCTCGCTCCAGACCGGAGCCTGGCCCTGGTCCGTCGCCACCGATGGTCGGGACGCATCGACCGCCATGCGCATCGTTCATTGATCCTTGGCCTTGTCCTCGAAGGAGAATGTTGCACGGTGGGCATCCGGGGCGTCCGCATGGCCGACACAAGACGGATGTTCGCCGTGGCCCCGGGAGAGGTCCACGCCCACGTGGCCGAAAGGCCATGCAGCTATGTGGCCCTTTGCCTCGCGGCACCTTCCTTGCCGCCTGGCCGTATGCTGCCCACGATGGCCGACGACCGGGGGCTGGTCTCGGCCGTGGCCTCCCTGGCCGAAACCATCGAGGCCGGGCAATGGCCGGGGCGATCGGACATCCTGGCCGTGACGGCCCGGGCCGAAGGCCATTTCGAACTCTGCCCTTCCTTGAGTGGACCGCCCTGGCTCAGCCGGGTTGTCGAATATCTGGAAAGGGCCATCGACACACCCTTCAACCTCGCCGAACTGGAGAACCTGGCCGGGGTGAGCAGATTCCATCTCTGTCGAACCTTCACGGCCCGCATGGGAATGACTCCGGGCGAGTACCAGCTCCATGCCCGCCTCTGGCGGGCCAAAGACCTGCTGACCCAGGGCGTCTCGCCCGTGGAGACGGCCCTGGAGACCGGCTTTGCCGACCAGAGCCATCTGACCCGGCGTTTCAACCGGGTCGTGGGACTGTCCCCCGGTCTGTATGCCCGGGGGCGGATTCGGACGCATCGGGCATGAACCACGGGCTCCACAACCTTTACCGCCACCCGCACGGGACAATGGCCAGAGCCCTGGCCCTGCTAGCGGCCACCCTCTTCCTGGTTTCCGGATGCCTGGGCGTCCCAGAAGGGATCACCCCGGTCCGGGAATTCGACATCGAACGCTATCTGGGGAAATGGTACGAAATTGCCCGACTGGATCACTCCTTCGAGCGAGGCCTGGACCTGGTCACGGCCGAATACTCGCTGCGCGAAGACGGCGGAGTCAGGGTCTTGAACAGGGGATTTTCCAAAGCCGAAGGGAAATGGAAGGAAGCCGAAGGCCGGGCGTATTTCGTGGGTGACACCGACCGGGGCCACCTCAAGGTGACCTTTTTCTGGCCCTTCCACGCCTCCTACGTCGTCTTCGAGCTGGACCGGGAGGAATACGGGAACGCCTTGGTCACCAGCACCAGCCGGGACTACCTCTGGCTTCTGTCCCGAACCCCGAACCCGGATCCGGCCGTGATCGAACGCTTCATGGCCCAAGCCTCGGAACATGGCTTCGACACCGGAGCCCTCATCTTCGTCCGCCACGACGTGGACCCGGACATCACCCCCGCTCGATGATCGTGGCCACGCCCTGCCCCCCGCCGATGCACGAGGCCGCGCACCCGATCCGACCCTGACAGACCTCGAGAATCCTGGCCAGGGTGCCAACCAGACGAACCCCCGTGGCCCCCATGGCGTGGCCGATAGCCAGGGCCCCGCCCATGACGTTGACCCGGTCCGGGTTCAGTCCCAATTCCCGGATGGCGTGAAGAACAACCACGCTGAAGGCCTCGTTGATCTCCCAATAGTCGATGTCTTCGGGCTGCAGCCCGGCCATGGCCAGTGCCCTCTTGGAGGCCGGTACCGGGGCCTTGCCCATGACCGTGGGGTCAACCCCGGCGAACCCGATGGAACGGATCCTGCCCAGGGGCTCGATCCCCTTGGCCCTGGCCCGCTCCGCCGACATGAGGACCATGGCCGCGGCTCCGGAATTGAGGGGCGAGGCGTTGCCGGCCGTGATCAATCCCTCTGGGTCGAAGGCCGGCTTAAGCCCGGCTAGACCCTCAAGGCTGGTGCCCGGCCGCACGGCTTGGTCCCGGTCCACGGTCAGAACGCTTCCATCGGCCTGCGGAGCTCGAACCGGCAGAATTTCATCCGTCAGAAATCCAGACTCCCGGGCCTTGACCGCCAACTCATGGGACCGCACGGCCCAGGCGTCCAGATCCCGGCGGGAGAACCCGCCTTCCCGGGCCAGCTTTTCGGCCGTCCGGCCCATGACCATGGTCGTGGGCATGTCCCAA
>RZZR01000271.1 GCA_009929795.1 Deltaproteobacteria bacterium
CGGATCATGGTTCCTCGTGGTCCGGCGTCGCGGGCATGGGCATGTTCAGCGGGCTACCCGTTTGGCCAGTCTGGCCTCCAGCAGGCGCAGAAGGTGGGAGATGCTGAGGGTCATGGCCAGATAGACGACGCCAACGGCCATGTAGACCTCGAAGGCCCGGAAGGTCACGGCCACGATCTCCTGGCCGGTGCGCAAAAGTTCACCCACGCCGATGACCATGAGGAGCGATGTGTCCTTCAGGCTGATGATGAACTGGTTGCCGAGGGGCGGGATCATCCGCCGGAATGCTTGGGGCCAGACCACGTAGCGCATGGTCTGCATCCTGGTCAGGCCGATGGACCGGCCGGCCTCGCTCTGGCCTTTGTTGATGGACTGCACGGCCCCCCGGACGATCTCGGCGATATAGGCCCCGGAGTTGACGGCGATGATGACGACTCCGGCCACCAGCGGCGGGATGCGGATGCCCATGGCCATGGGAACCCCGTAGTAGAGGAACATGGCCTGGACGAGCATGGGCGTGCCCCGGATGCATTCGACGTAGACCCCGGCGGCCTTGCGGAGGACAAAGGACCGGGAGAGTTTCATGAGCCCGGCCAGGGCTCCGAAGGCGAACCCCAGGGACAGGCCGCCCACGGTGATGAGCACCGTGTATTTGAGGCCCCGCATGAGCATGGGAAAGGTGTCGAAGACGACCTGAAGTTCGAAATTAAAGGCCATGGGCAATGGTCCGATGTCGGAGCCGGGAAGGGGTCCCGGCTCCGTTTGTTTCGGCTCGGGTTATTTGGGCTCGGTGCCGAACCACTTCAGGTAGAGGTCGCGGTAGGAGCCGTCGTCCTTCATCTTCTGCAGGGCGGCGTTGACCTTGGCCACCAGGTCGCTCCCCTTGGGGAAGCCGATGCCGTAGGACTGGCCCATGTACATGGGACCGACGATCTTGACCTGGTCCTTGCCCACGGTCCGGACGAAGTCGGAGATGACCGGGGAGTCGAAGATGACCGCGTCGGCGCCGCCGGACAAGAGCTCCATGAACATGGCGTCGTTGTTGGGGAAGAGCTTGACTTCCTTGGCCTGGGCCTCCTTCTTGGCGAAGTCCTCGCTGGTGGTGCCCAGCTTGGTGGAGACGATCTTGCCCTTGAGGTCCTCGACGCCCTTGATGTCGTCGTTGCCGATCTTGACCAGGATGAGGAGCCCGGCGTTGTAATAGGGATCGGAGAAGTCCACGACCTCGGCCCGCTCGGGCTTGATGGTCATGCCGGCGATGCCCACGTCGATCTGGCCGGACTGGAGGCCGGGGATGATGCCGTTGAAATCCATGGGCTGGAGGTCGTACTCGGCGCCGATGGACTTGGCCAGGGCGTCCCAGAGCTCCACGTCGAAGCCGGTGTGCTTGCCGGTCTGGGGGTCCTTGAACTCGAAGGGCGGGAAGTTGGTGTCCGTGGCCACCACGAGCTTGCCGGCCATGGCCGTCGAGGTCAGGCCCAGGACCAGGGCGGTCAGGGCCAGAGCGAGAAAACGTTTCATGCTGCCTCCTGAAAGATGAATTGGTTGGTGATTTGAAACAAAAACGAGCCCGGCAGGAACTCCGGTCGGACTCGTTTTGATAGCCGGGAAGCGGGTTGGGGGCAAGCCCTGAAAGGAAGCCCGGGAAGGCTTGATTCGACGGTTCACTGCCTGCGGTAGCGTCCGACCCAGTCCTCCCATCCGGGAGGGATCTTCTGGAAATGCATGTAGTCCACCCGAACCTCGGTCCAGTCTCCGCCCCATTCCCAGCCCAGGTCCTTGAAGGCCAGGACCACCGGGCAGTCCGGGGTCAGGGTCCCAGGCGCGGACGGGTCGTAGACGGCTCCGGGCGGGAGGACCAGATCGCCCTTGAAGTACGGGTTCAGACGGGGGTTGAGGTCCACGGCCAGGCCCAGGGCGTGCATGGAAAGCTTGTCGCCGCCGACCCGGGGCCGCCAGACGTAGCCGGAGCTGTTGTTCGTGTCCGGGGACAGGCCAAAAGGGCCTTTGGTCTGGATGACGGGGTGGGCGATGGGCAGGACCGATTCCAGGGGGAACCTGGTTTCGAGGATGACGGTGAAGATATGCCGGATGTCATCGGCCAGGGCCTCGTGGACCACGATCTGGCCCTGGTGGACGCGGCCGTCGAACCCGTAATGCCGGACATCCACGACCACGAGATGAGACTGGACTTCAGGGAGGACGTCCGGAGGCTGGTGGGCGAAAATGGCCTCGCGGGGCGAGATGGCGCTGTCGGTGATCACCGTAGGGGCGCAGGAGGCCAAGCCGAGGACTGCAGCGAGGAGAAAAAGAAAGCGAGGGCTATGTATCTT
>RZZR01000272.1 GCA_009929795.1 Deltaproteobacteria bacterium
AAAGATCCAGCAGAAGATCGACAAGGCCATGGAGGCCCTTGAAGCCAAAAAGGCCGCCCTGGCCTCGGCCAAAAGTGCAGTTTTGACGCTCCAGGCCGAACGGCGGGGAGTCCTGGCCAAGGGAGAACGAGTGGAGAGGGAGCAGTCCGGTATCTTGATTGAAACATACGACGATAGGCTCGACGAGGCCCGGTCATGGTTCTTGGATAAGCAAGCCGAGATTCGACGAATGACTGCCGACCAGCAAACGCGCTTGGGGAAGAAAAACCTTGTGACCGATGAGCGCGAACGGACCATTTTTTCAAATTCCCGTTTCATCCGCGAGGCCATGCTGTATTGCACCGCGGCCATTCGAGAAATCGAGAATCTGAAGCTGCTGCCGGAATATCCTGAAGGGCGAATCACGGCCTTGAAGGAGGGACTGCCGGACGTGACCCAGTACGAGGAATTTTCATCGAAGCGGCTTGAAAAAGATGCCTCTTACGTCGGGCGCCAGTTGCCCTGGTCTGAGGATCAGCTAACCTGGGAGGTCAACAAGGTTTTGACTGCCGCGAAAAAACTTGCCCGCACGCCTGCGCCCTCCACGGCTACAACACCATCCAAGAAACGGGCGGCCGGTCTAGACACGAGCGAAATACTGTCCGTACTGGAAAAGGAGTCGAGAGAGCGCCACATGAAAAAGAAAAGCCGCGTAGCCAAGGCAATTTCCGATTTTCACGACTGGCGGGACCGCCGCGAGAAGGCCATTTTCGAGAAAGCCTTGGGCCGCTAGCCCGCCCTGGCATCTGCCCATCGGCCCCAGACCCCCAGCCCGGTCTGGGGCCTTTTTTTATTCCGACCCCCGGTCCCTATCGTGCGGTTTCTAAATTCAGATTACGGGACCGGTCCCCCGACCAGAACGTGTAAGATGCAACCGGGCCTGGGGGTGCATGGCTGGAAAAAAAGTGGGACAGGAGTGGGACAGAAATTTTAGAAACAAAAAAGCCCTTACGGCGATTTGCTGTAAGGGCTTGATTTTACTGGGGTGAGTGATGGGACTTGAACCCACGGCCACTTGGGCCACAACCAAGTGCTCTGCCAACTGAGCTACACTCACCGTGGAGAGGGGACTACTATCCAAAGGCCCGACAGTGGTCAAGGGTATGGTCGGGCGAAAAACAGGATCAGGTCAGGCCTTTTTCCCTGTACAGTTCCAAGTGGCGGCGGAGAACCCAGTTCCCGAGTTCTCCCAGACCGTCCTCGGAGGAAACCTCGGACCAGGCCAAAACGGGTCGTTCGGGATCAGGACGGCGGCCTTGATGAGTGAACTGGATGCCCGTGGACAGAACACCGCCCTGGACGTCGTCAAAGACGTTGACCACCCGGCCGACCAGAAAAAAAACAAGGGGTTTGGTCTGGCTGGGCACTGTGAGGGCCAGGCGGATGAAGCAGTCGGTTCCCTTGCCGGGATTCCAGGCCTGCAGGACGTGCCGGTCGAATTCGAGATGGATTCCTCCGGCCGAGATGTCCTTGATCACGATGTCCGCCGTTCCCGGCTTGGATTTGGCCAGGGGCTGGGGCCAGGCATTGACGTCTCCTTCCAATCCATAGTCTGCACGTTGTTTGACCGGCCAGAGCATGATGCCCTGGATGAGGCGGGTTGGAGGATCGATGCGGAGGTGGCGACGTTTTTGGCCCAGATCGATGGCCATGGGCCTGGCCAGATCGACCAGGGGGAGGCCGATCCCCGAGGTCGGTGTCGTCAGGACTTCGGTGCTGAAGGTGTAGAACACCGGGTTCTGCTTGGTCAGTTGGATTTTGAAGTAGCAGGTCACCTGCCGTCCGATCCAGCGGTCGTCCGGTCTGACATTGGCGGGAAGTTCGAGTCGAAGGGCGGTTTCGGTCAGACCGGCCAGGGAGCAGTAGACGTGTCTCCGGCCACCGCTGCGCGAGTAGAAGGCCATTTCGATCCGGCTGCGGAGATTCATGGCCGTGCTCAGGATGTCGTTCATTTCTCCGGGGTCGACGATTCGGCCGAAGATCAAAGGGGTCTTTTTGAAGACGAACCGATTGAGCACGTAGGAGACGAGGCCGATGGCCACGATGGCCCCGACGACACCGCCAATGATGAGCAGGGTGGTCGAAGACAGATTCGAGCGGCCGAAATTCTGGCCGACATCGTCGAAGGGCGATCTGGCCTGGAGGAGCCAGAATTCAGCGATGGCCGACAGTTGGGCCGGATCCGGGGCGAAGAACAGATTCATACAGCTATGGGCCGGTCCGGTCGGGAAAAGAGTTTTTGGTCATTCGGGTGTCTCGACGTCATCGCGGTGAGGTGAACTCCGGGT
>RZZR01000273.1 GCA_009929795.1 Deltaproteobacteria bacterium
CTCTTCGGTCCCCAGAAAGATGCTGGAGTTGATACCGCCCTGGACGTTGAGGTGGTTGGATACTCGCAGAACAATTTTCAGATCCGCGTCTTGACTGGAAAAACGGGGCGACAGCAGATGGGCCGATGGGTTCCCCGGGTCTGTGACCGTGCCCACCAGCCCACCCGAAGCCACGACCACCCCGTTGACCTGCACTTCACCCACGGACAGCAGTCCGGTTACGAGCAGGGCCATGGGCGGCCCATGCTCTCGCATGGCTTCAGGCAGGCGGACCCGAAGCCCATAGGTTCCGCATCCATGGGCCGAGAGCGGAATTCCTTTGGCGGTATTGCCCCGCCACATCCCCGGAACAGTGAAAAAATCCGGCTCCTCAAGGCCGGAATCAAGCATTTCTCCCCAGGCAAATTCCCACGCCCCGTCCAATCTGACTGGGCTCTGGGCGGCGAAATCCCAATCCGTGAGATCGAGACGGCCGTCATAAGCTCTCGGAGATTCCACGGCCGGACCACAACCGACACACGCGGTCAAGAGTATAAAGACGACTATGGTACTGACGCAGGCTTGCGGCGGATCGATGTGAGGTCGGGTCATGAAGAGGAGAATCTGTTCTTATGAGCCTATGAAAATGAATGCGGACGAATCTGTTGGCAGCAAAATTTCATGACCCGTGCATTGGAGATTTTTTTTGATTTGTTAGCGAGTCGGAAATTTTGCTTACTATCTGGTCAGAGTCAAGGGCCTAATAGTTTTTATTTCTTGAGAAGTTGCTCTTTAAAAATTGCGACGTAGCTTTGTAATCTCGTAATCATGGCCGAATGGAGGGAGATTGGGAAAAATTTTCCGGAAGCGAGCAAAGTGAAGAGGCGATCGGTGTGCCGCAAAAAATTATAGGGATGAGTTGAGACCCGGGGCGGCCTGTTCTGGGGCGCAAGGTATTACGCCTGATCCTTCCTGCCTCTATCCGCAGCCGCCGCCTCCGCCTGAACAAGCTCCGGCGCAGGCCCCGGTCCGTCTGACGGCAAAGGCCGATAGGTCGCTTTGAGCGTAGAGGGCCTGGAGCATGTCGGTTATGAACCCGGACACCTCATGGGCGGCCAAGCCCTGTTCCTCCAGGATGCGACGTGGCGTCTCGCCCATGGCCGCAGCCAGCACGGCCCGGCAGTCGGTCAGCGTCCGGGCCAGGGCCTGCCAACGGGCCGGCCCCCCGCCGGGGGCCGGGGCCTCCCGTTCGTCCACCCGCTCGAATCCGCCGTCCTCCATCCGCCTCCAGATTTGCAAGGTCCGGGCCTCGCCCAGATGGGCGTTGACCAGGAGGCCTTCCCTGGTGGCCACGGCTACGTGAGGCCTGTCCTCGGCTCTTCCCGACAGGGGCAGGCTGGCGCAGCGGCGCATGATCGAAGCGAACTCGGCCGAGCGGTCGGCGCTCAAAAGCCCAACGGCATCGGCCCGGCAGCGTCGACAATGGGTCATCTGACGGATGTGGCGGCCGGCCATGGTCCTTATGGAATGCATCACGGCCTTGTCTGGTTCGGCCACATGGGCCAGGGGCGTTCCAGGCGTGGGGCAGATGGGGATGCAGTTCATGATCGTCGCCCCCAAGACCTCAGCCGTCCGGGCCACTTCCCAGACGTGATGCTCGTTGACTCCGGGGATGACGATGGTGTTGACCTTGACCGCGATACCCCGCTGGACCAATCCGCCGATTGCCTGGAGCTGGCGTCCGAGCAGCACGTCGGCCGCGGCCCGCTTGCGATAGATGATCTTGCCGTCCCTGGCCCAGGCGTAGATCCTGGCCCCGATCTCAGGGTCCACCGCATTCATGGTCACGGTGGCATGGGTCAGACCCAGTTCCTTGAGGCGGTCCAGGTGCGGAGCCATCCCCAGGCCATTGGAGGACAGACAGAGAATCAGGCCAGGATAGTGTTTTCTGACCAGACGCATGGTCTCCAGGGTCTCGGCAGCGTTGGCCATGGGGTCTCCGGGTCCGGCGATGCCGACCACGGTGGTCTCCGGGGCTGCGTCCATGACCTCGTGGAGGTATTCCAGGGCCTGGGCCGGATGGAGCACGGCCGATGACACCCCGGGTCTGGATTCGTTCACGCAGTCAAACTTGCGGTCGCAATAGTTGCACTGGATGTTGCATTTGGGAGCCACGGGCAGGTGGACCCGGCCGCATCGGCCGGCCGAGGATTTCTCAAAGCAAGGATGTTGTGGGCTGGTCATGGTGTTCTCCTACATGTAGCCCCAGCCGACGGGGCTGTCGGACTGGGTCTTGGCGATGACGGCGTTGACGATGCGGTCGTAGAGTTCCTGGGTTCCTTCGTA
>RZZR01000274.1 GCA_009929795.1 Deltaproteobacteria bacterium
CCCTGGTAGTCCTGCTGGTCGGGCCGGAGGATGATGAGGAGCACGTCGGCCACGGCGACGGACATGAGGGTCTCCTCGTTCAGGCCGGGGTGGGTGTCGATGAACAAAAAGTCCAGATCCAGCTTGTCGATGAGTTCCAGACAGCCGTCGCGCAGAAGGTTGACGTCGTAGCCGTAGTGGAGGACCCGGGCGATGTCCCCGGCCCGGATGCTGGAAGGCACGAGGAAAAGCCGGCCTCTGACCTCCGGTCCGACGATAGTGGTGACGTCCCGGGCCGTCCGGGCGATTTCGCATTTGCCCCAGAGGAAGTCGTTCAGGGTCGCGCCCTGGTCGTCCGGGTCCAGGCCGAAGAGGACATGGATGCCCGGAGACTGGATGTCCGTGTCCACCACGGCCACCCGGTAGCCGTCTCCGGCCAGGAGGGCGGCCAGGGCCGCTGTGGTGTTGGATTTGCCCGTGCCGCCGCGAAAGGAGTGGATGGCAATGATGGTGGCCATGGATGGGGCCTTACACTCGAAGCCTGGATGATTCAAGGGTCGATCAGGCGGCATTGGGATTTGGCACGGCAGAGATGGGATTGCATTCCCAAAAAAAAGGCCGTTCGATGGGAGTGCATTCCCATTCTTCGGAGCTATTTCCGGAGGCCGCCCCCCTCAGGTATCGATCAGGAATGAAAGGTAGGTGTACCCGGAGATGCTGATGTGCTGGACCTCCCGGGCCGAGCGGCCAAGGAGGATGAGGCCCAGGCGGCCCAGTTCTTTTTCGTCGGCGCACAGGGCGTTGAAAGGCCGGACATATTGGTCGATATCCTCGTCAACGTCTTCGTTGGAGACGATTTCGACGAAGATTCCTTCTTCCTGGCGCTGGACGAGGAACCGGCAGGGGGTGCCGGCCGGGCAGCTGGCGATGAGGTGGGCGAAGGTCTCCTCGCAGGCCAAGCGGAGGCGGTGAAAGGCCTGGTCCGGGATCTTCAGCCTGTGGCGGGTTTTTTCCAGGCGGTCCAAAAGTTCGGGCATCTGACTTGGCCTTGGGTGGAGAATGAAGATTTCCTTGGACTTGGGAAAAAGGGCCAGCAGGGTACTGAGAAAGATGGCCGTGAATCCACCCATGGCCACCCCGTTCTGGAGCATGGGGGCCAGGGCCACAGGCATGACCTGGGGAAAAAATTCCCGGGACTCGGCCACCAGCCCGGCGCAGAGGGCCAGACCGAGGATGAGGCCGGACTGGAAGCCCATGCCAGAGCGGAAGACTAGTCCGAATCCGGCAAAGAAGAGCATGGCGCAGACGACCACCAGGGTCCCGCCGATGACCGCCGGCGGAAGGTCCAGGAGAAATCCGGAGACCTTGGGCAGAAAGGCAAGGCAGAGAAGGATGCCGGCCCCGGCCAGGCCGATGCGGCGGGAAGCCACCCGGGTCATCTTCAGAAGCGGAATGTTGTCGCAGAAGGTGGCCACGGGCGCGCCTCCGGCCAGCCCGGCCAGACACTTGGACAGGGAGTCGGCATAGAGGCCGTGCTGGACCCGTCGGTAGTCCACCTTTCGGAACCGGCGCAGGGATATCTGCTGAAGGAGCATGATGTTGCCGGTCCCCTCCATGGCGCTGACCAGGGCGGCCATGACAAAGGCCGCCAGCAGGGGGAGATGCTCCAGGCCGATGTCCAGACTCAGCCCGGGCCATGTACCGCTGGGCAGACCGAACCACGGGGCGATCAGAACATGCTCGAACCTGTAGAGCCCGAACAGGGCCGCCGTCAGGCATCCGGCAGCCAGACCCAAGATAGGGGTCATAAGGCGCAGAGGTCCGTTGCCGAAGAGCATGAGCAGAACCAGAACGGCCATGGTCACAAGCCCGACCAGATAGTTCTGGGGGGACCCGAAACCCGGATTGTCCGGGCTGCCGCCCTGCCAGAGTTCGATGGCGATGGGCATGAGGCTCAGGGCCCCCAGGAGAATCATCACCCCGCCCACCTGGGGGGTGACGATATGGCGCAAGAACCGCAGAAAATACGAGTAGAAAAAGACCACCGGAGCGCAAAGAAGGGTCATGGTGGCCATGAGCTCCAGCCCGCCCAGATTGACGGCGTCCAGAGTGCAGGCCAGAAAGGCCGAATAGGAGCCCAAAAACAGAACGAAGCCGCACCCGAGTCGGCCGACCCGCAGCGCCTGGACGGCCGTGCCAAGGGCGGCCACCACCAGGGTGGCAAAGGTGACGAAGGCCACCTGCTCAGGCGGGGTTTTGGTGGCCTTGCCGATCATGTTGGGCAGAAAGATGATGCCGTCAAAGATCAAGGCGACGTGGGTCAGGCCCAGGA
>RZZR01000275.1 GCA_009929795.1 Deltaproteobacteria bacterium
CTGTCTCCCTTTATCAATGATGAGTATCCGGACCGGGAAGCGGCCCTGGCGGATTTCTCCCGTTTTCTGCCGGATGAGGATGCCGGGTATGCCGGCCATACCGCCATCGATGTCACGGACCTGGTGCCGTTGACCACGTTCGGGTACAAGCCGGACAATGTCCGGCCGGTGTCCGACATGGCCGGCACCCGGGTGGACCAGGTGTATATCGGGTCCTGCACCAACGGAAGGATCGAGGACCTGCGGGTGGCGGCAAAAGTGATCAAGGGCGGCCGGATCGCTGATACGGTCCGGGCCATTGTGTCTCCGGCCACCCCCAAGGTATTTTCCCAGGCCCTGGAAGAAGGGTTGATTCAGGAGTTCATGGACGCGGGGTTCTGTGTCACCAACCCCACCTGCGGGGCCTGCCTGGGCATGAGCAACGGGGTCCTGGCATCCGGCGAGGTGGCGGCGGCCACCACCAACCGCAATTTCAACGGCCGGATGGGCAAAGGCGGCATGGTGTATCTCATGAGCCCGGCCACGGCGGCGGCCACGGCCCTGGCCGGCACCATTACCAATTCTTCCCTGTTTACCGGTCCGGCTCAGACAAAGTGATCCGGCCAAACCATCAGGAGCCTGTCATGACAAGATTCAACGGAACCGCCCTGTGCCTGGACCGGGCAGACATCAATACGGACGAGATCATTCCGGCAAGGTATCTCACGGAAATCGACAAAACCGTGCTGGGTCCCCACCTCATGGAGGACCTGGACCTGGCAGGATTTGACCCGAAAACAGACCTGGCCGGCATCGGGGTTTTGGTGACAAGGCAGAATTTCGGATGCGGCTCTTCCCGGGAACATGCTCCCTGGGCGTTGGAAGCCAACGGCATCCGAATGGTCATTGCCGAAAGCTTTGCCAGGATTTTTCACCAGAACATGTTCAACTGCGGCATGCTGGCCGTGACCCTGGCTCCAGCCGACATCCACCGCATTTTCCAGGCAGCCGGCACGGCCTCTGTTCACATCAGTGCTGATGTGGACAAGGGGGAGATCACCGTGACCGCCGGCCCGGAGACCTGGGCCCTCCCCTTTGACCTCACCGGGTTTGAAAAAGCCCTGATCCGGGCCGGCGGGTGGGTGGAATACGCCGACCAAAACTATTGATACCCACCGGTCCGATATGATATAACACCGGCCCATCATAACCTTCATAAGGAATGACCCTGTGCCTGGACCGGGCAGATATCAATAAGGACATACGCATGACCAGAGACTGGAATTTTGACGAAGAGGTGGATCGGAGCCAGACCGCTTCCATGAAATGGGAACCGGAAGTGCTGAACCGGGTGTTCGGAAAAGGCAGAGACACGCTTTTGCCCCTGTGGGTCGCGGACATGGATTTCCACTGCCACCCGGCCATCCGCAGGGCCATGGAAAAACGGCTGGCCCACCAGATCTACGGGTACAGCCTCAAGGACCCGGCCTACCTTCCGGCCCTGATTTCCTGGTACCGGCGCAGGCACCAGTGGGAGATCCAGGCACCGTGGGTGCTCACCACCCCGGGTGTGGTGCCGGCCGTCAACTACATCATCCAGCGGTTTTCCCAGCCTGGCGACAAGGTGCTGATCCAGACACCGGTCTACTATCCGTTTGCCAGATCCATTCTCAACAACGGGCGGCAGGTGGCGGACAACCCTCTGAAGATCGCGGGTGGCCACTTCCGGATGGACTTTGAGGACCTGGCGGAAAAAGTCAGGGATCCCCGGGTCAAGCTGGCCATCCTGTGCAGCCCCCACAACCCCGTGGGCCGCGTATGGACCCGGGAGGAACTGGACACCTTCGGACGCATCTGTGTCGACAACCAGGTCCTGGTGATCGCGGACGAAATTCACTGCGACCTGGTCATGCCCGGATTCAAGCATGTATGTTTTGCCTCTATTTCAGATGCCTTCGCACACCATTCCATCACGTGCCTGGCGGCCAGCAAGACCTTCAATCTGGCCGGCCTTCACCAGTCCAGCATCATTGTTCCCGATCCTGTTCTGCGCGGAGAACTTCACGCCCACCTGGAGAACTCAGGCTTTGTCAATGCCGATGGCGGGACCCTGTTCGGGGCCGTGGCTGCGGCCGCGGCCTACAATGAGGCCGAACCCTGGCTGGAGGACCTGATCCTCTATCTGCATGCCAATTTCACCTACCTGAAAACCTTTCTTGAAACCGAACTGCCCGGCGTCTTTGCATACGTCCTCCAGGGAACCTATCTGGCGTGGGTGGATTTCAACGGCCTGGGACTGGCGGAA
>RZZR01000276.1 GCA_009929795.1 Deltaproteobacteria bacterium
ACCCAACGCCCAGGGCCGATGCCGTGGATGTTCCGATCTTAATGTAATAGTAGTCCTCGGCGCAATCATTGGCCGTGCCGAAGTGGACCTTCAGCTTGCCGCTGGACACAAGGCCTGCACCATTGTGCGTGTCCCCTGACAAATTTCCATTCAGCAGTGAGATGCCGTTGAAGTCCGTGGCATTGGCGATTCGGGTAATCTCCGAGGCCATGGCCTGGTACTCGGAGTCGATGATCAGCCGCTGGGCCGAGGTGTATGTTCCCGTAGCCGCCTGGGTGGCCAATTCCTTCATACGGATAAGCTTTTCATCAATGACGCCCAGGGCCCCATCCGCCGTCTGGATGAGGGAGATGGCGTCGTTGGCGTTGCGCACACCCTGGTTCAGCGAGGCGATATCGGCCCGCATGAGTTCCCGGACCGCCAATCCGGCCGCGTCATCGGCCGCCGAGCCGATCCGAAGCCCCGAAGATAATCTCCTCGTGGATACGGAAAGGGCAGTGTAGCTGTTGCTCAGGTTCCTGGCGGCGTTCATGGCCATGAGGTTGTGATTGATAATAAGCGACATGATTGTTCCTCCTTGAATTTTGTCGGCTTCCTTGCCTTGTTTCTTCCCTTGCCTATGCTATCGGCCGTTCGAGGGATTTCTTTAGGGCACTCTCTGGTTCCCTCGAATTTTTTTGTATCTGGCGAACAAATCCTGGCTTCTTCACAAATCCAATGCTGACAGCAGCCTCATTTCCTATCACGGGGAAAATCGTGCCGCGCACGCCCCCTGACGACTTAATCTTAGCAAGCTTTGTGCCTGAACAAAATTCAGGCTCGGACTTTCTCGCTTCAGCCCCGAAACCTTGCCTTGCGCGAACGAAAGGGCTAGAGGTCAATAACGGAGAATATGGCATGCACACGCATCAAACCCCCGACGCATTCAAAGACTGGGAGCGAACCATTCTCGGCTTGGCCCAAGGTGACATCCCTGAAAGCCTGACCCCGTTCGCCGACATGGCCCAGGCCGCTGGATCCTCGGAAAGTCAGGCCCTTGAACTTTTCAAGGATTTGAAAAATAGAATGTTAATTCGACGTTTTGGGGCCACTCTGAGGCATCAAAAGGCCGGATATGGCCACAATGCCATGGTCGCCTGGATGGTTCCCGAAGAACGCGTTGACGAATTCGGTCGCCATCTATCCGCCCTGGCAGAAGTCACCCACTGCTATCTGCGCAAGGCTACCGATGCATGGCCCTACAATATCTATTCCATGGTTCACTCCATGACCCCCGCCGGGAGCCTTCACGTGGTCGAGAGCATATGCCAAAGCACTGGCGTGAATGAATACGAGATCCTCTCTAGCGTCGAAGAATTGAAAAAAACATCCATGCGGTATTTTTGATGACACATTCCACCCATCGCTCCACGGAACTGTTCTCCCGGGCTCTCAAGGTCATCCCTGGCGGAGTCAACAGCCCGGTCCGGTCCTGCCGAAGTGCCGGCCAGGATCCCCTTTTTATCCAAAAAGCCATTGATGCCAGGATATTCACGGCTGACGGACAAGAACTCGTCGATTTTGTCATGTCCTGGGGGCCCATGATTCTGGGCTACGGCCACCCTGATGTCGTGGACCTTGTGCAGGCTACCCTCATGGATGGCACCAGTTTTGGCGCGCCCTGCGAACTGGAGGTTCTCCTTGCCGAGGAAATTGTCTCGGCCGTGCCCAGTGTCGAAATGGTCCGCATGGTCAATTCAGGGACCGAGGCGACCATGAGCGCCCTCCGTCTCGCCCGGGCCGCCACCGGCCGGACCGGAGTCCTCAAATTCGTCGGAGCCTACCACGGCCACAGCGACCCGTTCATGGCCAGCGCCGGCTCCGGAGTGGCCACCCAGTGCATCCCAGGAACTCCAGGAGTTCCTGCCGAAGTGGTCCGGCACACCCTGCTCGCTCCCTACAATGATATTGGAGCGGTCCAAACAATTTTCGACACCCATGGGAACGATCTGGCCGCGGTCATCGTCGAGCCCGTGGCCGGCAACATGGGCTGCGTGCTCCCGGTGAACGGATTTCTCGAGGAGTTGCGAACACTTTGCTCCAAAAACGGAACTCTGCTCATCTTCGACGAGGTCATCACCGGATTTCGGGTCGCCTATGGCGGGGCCCAGGAGCGGTTCGGCATTGATCCGGACCTGACCTGCCTAGGCAAGATCATTGGCGGAGGCCTTCCTGTCGGAGCCTACGGCGGTAAACGGGAGTTCATGTCGCAGATCGCCCCATG
>RZZR01000277.1 GCA_009929795.1 Deltaproteobacteria bacterium
TTCGACATGCCTGGGAACCTGGATGCCGGTGGTCCGAATGCCGTCCAAAAGCCGCGAAGCCAGGTGGAGGACCCCGGGCGTGTTGAGTTCCCGCTGGATGAAGGCCGTGAATGGGCCCAGGGAGATGCGGATGGCGCTGACCAAGAAGTCCCTGGGCCGCATGATGGCCGGCAGTCCCGACGGGGATTCCTGTTGGAAGAGGTTCAGTCCGTGCTTGCCGCGGATGACCATCTCGGCAAAGTTCCGAGGAATTCCGGTCAGTCGGGAGGAGAGAACATAGTGAACATCGTCCAGAGGGATTTCAATGGTCCCGTCCTTCTGGACTTCAAAGTCTTCGGGCATGAGCAGGCGGGTCTGGGCGATAGCGTCCTCGACCTCGGATTTCCCGAGGTGGTCCGAGAGAGGGATGAACAAGCGGCCGATGTCAACGGACCGAGCGCGGGAGAGATCGCGAAGCTCGGCCAGGGATTCGCCGAGGTCCCGGTTCATGGCCGTGATGACGATCTGGAGTTCGATGGTCCGATCGTGATCAGACACATGGGTCTGGTCGCCAGCGAACTGGACATCGATGCCGATGCGGGAGTGCCCGCTCCGGCCGCTTATGGCGCAAAAGGAGTCCAGGGACTTGTGCTCGGCCCGAGCCCGTTCGCCCAAATCGCGGACCAGCCCCCGGAGGGTGTCGCTGGTCTGTTCGAAACGCATGGTGCCAAAGACCTGGGGGGCACCGATCTCCTGGTTGAAGTGGACCTCGCTGGCTTCCACCAGTTGGCCGTCACCGGTGACGAAAGGGGCTTTTTTGACAATGGTCATGGGCAGGGCTCGGTTGAAGATTCCAGGGGGTTTGGCCGATAGAGGCTCAGGATGCCCGTATCCAGTCGGGTGCGTCAAGAACGGAGATCGACACCATCACAGAGTTCCAACAGATCGTGTTTGAGGGCCCAGTGGAGAAGAAAGGCGGCAGCCTCGGAGGCGAGGCCGATACCAGCGAGGCGGTCAAGGAGGGTGGACACGATCACAGGGCGGTGGGCCAAGGTCAGAAGGGGGCGGACTTGGTCGAGATTCAGCCAAGGCTCCAGGCCGGCGTACATGGCGGGGTGGTCCTGGCCCCGGTACACGGCCCGGCCATGATCGGACCATTGCACGATATCGTCGCCGGACAGGGGCTTGGTGGAAAAACCGGCGAAAACCCTCGCGTAATGGACCTGGGAGGGGTGAGGGACGTCGCGCAGGGCATCGGGTTCCGGAACGGGGCAGCGGTTCAGACGGTCCCAGAGGTCAAGGTGCCGGGTAATGATCTGCGGCCAGGCAAAGTCGTCCTGGACCCGTTTTCTGGCCTGGCGGCCAAGTGCCCTGCGCAGGCCCGGATCGGCCACGAGGGCGGCCAGCCAAGAGGCCAGGTGGGAAACGCTGACAACAGTGGCCTGGGCCTGGACGAGGTGATACTGGTTGTCGGGCAGAAGGGGGGCCAGGGCCTCCAGGCCGGGCATGGCCGGTGCGGCCAGGGTGGGGACGAGAAACCCGGTCCGGCCATGATCGACGAGGTCACGGTAGCCGTCGAAGTCCGAGGCCAGAACCGGCAGGCCGGCGGCCCCGGCCTCCAAAAGGGTCAGGCCGAAGGTCTCCTGGAGATTGTCGGCCAGGGAACAGAAGATGTCGACCCCTTGCAAAAGTTCCCTTTTGCCCGTTTCGGACGGTCTGGGAATTATGGTCGCGGTCAGGCCCAGGGAACGGGCCAGGACACGCAGGGTTTCGGGCGTGTCGTCCCTGTCTTCGGTCCATCCGGCGATGACCAGCATGATCTTGCCCGGATCGAGTCCCTGGGCCACGACCCGACGCAGGGCCCGCAGCAGGGGCAGAATATCCATCTTGGAATGGTGGGAAATTCGTCCGAGAACGAGGATGAGGCAGTGTCCCGGCGAAGCACCGAGGGCATCACGAATCCGATCACGGGCCGATGACTCGTCCTGCATCAGGGCGCTGACCGGCAGACCCAGGGGAATATGCTCCACGACCGGGCTTGGCGGACCGGATTCCAATCCATAGCCCTGGCGAAGTTCCTCGAACTGGGTCCGGACGACGTCGACGGCGGCTCGGGAGGTGGCCACGATGCAGTCCCGGGCGGTCGTTCCGTTCCAGAGCTGATGAAGGAAGGCCCGGGCGTAGTCGGCCCGGGACAGGGAGTGCGTGGTGGACGTGATGGGGAAGATGCGACGGCTGAAGCGGTTCCGGACCCGGGCCAGGTCTCCGGGGGCGG
>RZZR01000278.1 GCA_009929795.1 Deltaproteobacteria bacterium
TTGCCGACCCAGTGACCCTTTGTTCATGGGTGGTCAGCGCTGGTTCGGGGGGACCTTGGCTCGGGAGGCTTCTGCCTTTGAGAGCGAATATGAACACGAACACCATCGATAACGCGAACATTCTGTCGACCTTCCTCGACACCCTACCTGCCCTCTACACCGAGCTGATTGGACGGGAACCTACCGGCCTGGAGACACAAACCTCCTATGCCCTTGCTCGGGCAACCAGCCTCGCAACCGACCCACAGCAGGTCGGAGATCCGGCATTCCAAGCCGTGGTCTCGCCAACCGGAGGAGGGAAGACGGTGAGTACGATGGCACTCCTCCTCCATGCGATGCGAGCCTCTCACAACTTCTCCGGGGCGTTCATCACAGAGACGATCGAGGAGGCCCACGAGATCTTCATGAGCCTCCGTCGTTTCCTTGACCGAGATGATCTGGCCATCTTCACAAGCCTTCACCGACCGAACGCGAACCATGATGACTTGGTGGAAGCCAGAGAGGAGCGAGGAATCGACATTACCGAGACCTTCACCGAGAAGGAGTTCGCTCAGGCCCGCCTGGTCGTCTGCACCCACACCAGATGGAAGAGTGACATTGAGGGAAAGAAAGACCGTGGCGTCCTGCGCTGGAAGGGGAGACTGAGAGACTTGGTCGTCGTCGACGAAGATCCGAAACTCGACCTCATCTGGGCTCGACAACCTCATTACGTCGCTGCCCTGGCCGACTCCATGTCCGGGACCGTGGTCGCCAACGAGGCCCGAGCCTTCGGCTTCACCGACACGCACCCCGTCGTCCCTCACCTCCGATCGGTCACCCAGAAGATGGCGGAGCTGAAGGACCAGGAGCGGCGCAAGGTTCTGGAGTCGGGATTCACCTTCACCCCCGACGAGAAGGAAGCTATCCTGAGCCTGACCTGGGAGGATGTCAGCGCTCGGCTAGCACATTTACCTCCAGCTCAGGCAAGGAAGATTGGGGACCGCCACTGGGGTACCGTGGAGTTCCTGAAGGCGGCGATCACTGGCCGTTTCTTCTACTCCCGGACGACTGACTCGGCCTTCCATGCCTACCAGCGGGCGTTACCTGCCCAACCGAACACGGTCATCCTGGACGGTACCGCCGACCTCAACCAGATGTACGTGATCGGAGGCAACGTCTCCTTCGTCACCGGTATGACCCCCGACTACTCGAAGGTTCAGGTCAACCACGTCACCCCTCCACCTCAGTTCATCGGGAAGATGAGACCAAAGGAGATCATCGGCAATGCCTACAAGACGAGGGACTATCTGACGTGGCTCAAGCAGTTCGTCGTGGCCCACACCGAGCCTGGCGAGGAGGTCCTGGTGTACGGGAAGAAGGATCTGCTGGCCATGAAGTTCCAGAAGCTCTTCCTGGAGGACGACGAACCGGCTCTCGCCGGTCGGGTAGACACCAAGGCCACAGTCAACTGGGAGGGTCGAACAATCCACTTCGCCAACTTCGGGCGAGGACGGGGCTCCAACAAATGGAAGAACTGCACGGTCTATGTCCGTCTCGGCGACCACTACATGCCGAAGGGCACCATGGTTGCCAAGATCGGCAGCGTCACGGGACAGGCATTTAGTCCGGCTGATCTCGACAAGCTCTCCTCGGGGAAGACCTCGGACCCGATGTACCGGGAAGCTCAGAACTCCCACCTCCTGATCAGCAACAAGCAGGACGCGGCTCGGATCTGCATTCGCAACATCGACAAGGATGCCAAGGCCCAAGCAGGGCGGCTCTACCTGGTGGATGTCGACTACCAGCTCATCAGCAACAACCTCAACCGGCTCTTCCCTGGTGTCGAGAAGGTCCGAAGGCTGGATGCCGATGGACAGGAGATCGGGATCGGGAAGGCTGCGGAGGGCGTCAAGCTCTCGGGGCCACAGAAGCTGGCGCTGCTTCTTCAGGAGACGGAGCTGGTTGTCCTCACAGCCAGCGATGTGAAAGAGGAGACTGGGATCCTGTCATCCAAAATTGATCGGACCCTCCACTCCCCGGCTGTCGCTCCGGTGCTCAAGGCCAACGGATGGCGTAAGACGACCAAACGGGAAGTCGGGCTGTCTGGAAAGGGTTGGGTTCTTACCAGACTCCCGTAGAACAGGCCGGACGCTCAACGAGCACTCCCGCTGGCTGCTTGAGGGGGGTGAGTCCTCGAATGTTCCCCGATTCAAGAACAGAAATTTCTTCCTATGAATAGGGGAATATTCTCCGCGAGCTTCAGGAGA
>RZZR01000279.1 GCA_009929795.1 Deltaproteobacteria bacterium
ACCAACGCCGACTACATCCCAGAGCTGGCCAAGGTCCCGTCCGAATTGTTCGGAGTGGCCGTGGCCACGGTGGACGGCCGGATATTTGTCGCCGGGGACGCGGACTACATGTTCTCCATCCAGTCCGTGTCCAAGCCCTTTACTGCGGCTCTGGTCCTGCAGGAACACGGGAACTCGGGCGTGCTCGTGGAAAAGATCGGGGTCGAGCCAACGGGCATGCCCTTCAATTCCGTGCTGGCCGTGGAACTGCTCGAGAGCAGGGCCGCCAATCCTCTGGTCAATGCCGGAGCCATGGCCACGGTCAGCCTGGTTCCGGCCCGGAACGAAACGGAGCGTTTTTCCAAGATCAAGGGGTGTTACGAGGCCCTGGCCGGGCAGAAGCTCTCGGTCATCGAGGAGGTCTATCGGTCCGAGTCGGCCACGAACCAAGGCAATCGGGCCATCGCCTACCTTCTGGGCAAGCATGGCCGGATATACGGGGATCCGGACAAGGTCCTCGACATCTACACCCGGCAATGCTCCATCGGGGTCACGGCCCGGCAGTTGGCCATGATGGGGGCCACCCTGGCCAACAAAGGTGTGAACCCGATCAGCGGGAAAAGGGTCCTGGATGCGCGGCATGTGCCCAAGATCCTGGCCCTGATGACCATGGCCGGGTTCTACGACGAATCCGGCCGCTGGGCCTATGATGTCGGGTTGCCGGCCAAGACCGGCGTGGGAGGCGGAATCGTGGCCGTGGCCCCGGGCCGGATGGCCGTGGCCGCTTTTTCGCCCCGGCTGAACCAGGCCGGGAACAGCATCCGGGCCATGCGGGCCATCGAGTACATCAGCGGGCGTTTGGGCCTCAATCTGTTCGAGTGAAAGACCCCATGCCTCGACATTTCTTCAAGGACCTGCGGAAGAGCGTGACAGGCGTCGGCCTTTGCTGCCTTCTGGCCGTAATGCTTGTTTCGGCCCCCTGGGCCATCCGAGCCGGAAATGCGACCGCCGGCATGGCCATGGAGCGTTTTTCCGACCAAGCCGAGGACCTGACCCGACAGCGCCTGGAGGCCGTCAAGGAGAGGCTCAAGACAAGCTTGGCCGTCAGTCCGGCTCAAGACGGCGATGATCTGCGCGCGTGGTTGATCCGGGCCTCCATGTGGGGGCCCTTGGCCGGGATGAGCAGCAAGGTTTTGGAGCTGCTCGGCGACAGCGAAACGGCCCGCAAGGCCCTCTTTTTCCTGATGCCCCTGGTGCGCTGGATGAGCGAGCCTTTTCTTTTTCCCGTGGAGACGGCTGGTTCGGAAGAGAAGTGCAGGGCGGAGATGGAGCGGCTGTTCGGCTTCATCATCGGGCAGGGCACAAAGAGCCGCAAGGTCTCCCTGGACAATGTGGGGGACGCGGCCCGCAGCGAGGCAGACGTGAAGGCCTACCGGGACTATTACCGGGAGACAATCATCCAGTTTGCCCGAGACGGTGGGATGACAGACTTGTCTTTGTCCCTGAAGCTCTCGGCCCTGACCCTGGATCTGTCTGCGGCCGTGGGTCAGGGCGAGTCGGCCAGGGCCAAACGCATGGAGATTGAGGCCGCCGTGGGCGACCTGCTCCTGGCCGCCCGGGAAGTCCGGCAGTCCCAACGGCTGATGCTGCGTCTGGACATGGAGGAATACGTCTTCAAGGACTTCACCCTGGACCTGTTTCGAACCATCGTTGAAAAGCATCCGGAACTGGCGCGCAACGCTGACGGCTCACTGCGTTTGGGAGTGGTTATCCAGGCTTATCTGCGGGATTCGGCTCGGGATGTGCGGGAATTGGCCGCATGGGGCAGGGCGAACGGCCTGCGCGTGCCCATCCGTCTGGTCAAGGGGGCCTACCTGGAGCACGAGCGCGCTCTGGCCGCGGACGAGAAACGGCCCAGCCCGGTCTGGGACCACAAGCCGTCTACGGACGCCAACTACGAAACCTTGAGCGCCTGCCTGCTCTTGAACCGGGATGCCCTCCAGCCGGCCTTTGCCACCCACAACATCCGTTCCATGGCCCGGGTCATGGCCCTGGCCGAAATGCTGGCCATTTCTCCGGCAGAGGTGGAGTTCCAGATGCTCTATGGCATGGGGGATCCGATCAAGCCCGTGCTCACGGGCATGGGCTACGGTCTGCGGGAGTACGTCCCGGCCGGTTCACTGGCCCGGGGGCTGAAATACGCCGGCCGCCGATTCCAGGAACTGGCCGGCGCGGACAACGCCCTGGCCCGGACCATGCGG
>RZZR01000280.1 GCA_009929795.1 Deltaproteobacteria bacterium
CCCGATTCCCGGAACAGGGCCATGACCGCATCCGGGTGCATGGCCCGGACCTCGGCTTTCTTGCCTTTCTCTCGCCTTCTGCTCATATCCTCTCCCACCACTTGTCGAGCCAAGCCCGGAACTCCGGACCGTCATCAAGTGACTGAAAAATAGTTTCCGTCCGCAGCACCCGAAACGCCTCCCGGCCATGCTCGATCTTGACCGCGTCCTTGGAAGTGCAGACCAGCTCGCTCACACCGTCCCGGCCAGCCTCACCCCTGATGCTGTCGATTGTGGAGGCGTTCAGAACGGCATGGTCAGGAAGGATCACGTGCCGCTCCGGACTCCGGCCAAAGGCCTCTCTCACCGCCCCGGCAACCCGCTGGGGCCTGGCCACGGCCGTCACCAGCCAATATCGGCCTTCCGGCCCCGGACTGATCCGCCCGTCGGCCAGATTCTCCAGTCCCTGGATGGACAACCGGAAGAGAAATACCGGCTTGCCCGTATTGCCCAGCCGGGCTCGGGAGGCTTCGATGACCGGGCCTTGCTCACTTCCGGTCACGTTAACGAGAAAAGCCGTTGCCCGGTCGAGGGCCGAAACGCCCTCCCGCCAGGTTCCTCGGGGCTGGACCCGGTTCCATCCCGGGCCGAGGTCGTCGCCCGCCAGAAGAACCAAATCCAGATCCCGAACCATGGCCAGATGCTGGAATCCGTCGTCGAGAACGAAAAAATCGGGCTCGTGCCTGGCCAGGGCCCATTGGCCGGCCCGTGACCGGACAGGATCAACGACCACGAGGCTGTCCGGGTGCTCCCGGGCCAGAACCAGAGGCTCGTCTCCGCACTCACCGGCCGGACACGTCGGATCCACGAGCAGCGGCAAAGCTCCGGTCCGCCCCCCATAGCCCCGGGTCAGCAGGGCCGGACGTAGACTCTTCTCCTCGGCCCAGGACAGGATAAAGGAACAGATCGGGGTCTTGCCCGTCCCGCCCCAGGAGATGTTTCCCGCCGAAATGACCGGCTTCGGCGCCCGCCAGCGAGAAAAAAAGCCGCGCCGGTACGCATGCGACCGCGCGGCCATGATCTGTGAATAGGTCCATCCGACAGGGGCCAGCACCGGGCCCAGCCGTTTCTGCCAGATGGTTGCTTGGCGTTCGGTCATCTCATCGGCGCCTCTCCCCGAAACGGGTCATGAGCATCCTCGAAATAATCAGTTCCGCGATTGACCGAAGAAGCGCAGAAGCATGAGGAACAAGTTGATGAAATCCAAGTACAGGGTCAGGGCCCCGAGTATGGTTCCCCGCCGAATGGCCACGGCGTCGTCCATGGGAGCTGACTCGCCCATGGCCTTGAGCCGCTGGGTGTCGTAGGCCGTCAGACCGACGAAGACCAGGACGCCGATGCCGCTGATGACGAAATGCAGGCCCGGGCTCTTAAGAAAAATGTTGACCACCGAGGCAAGAATGATGCCTATAAGCCCCATGAACAGGAAACTTCCCCAGGATGTCAGGTCCTTCTTTGTCACCATGCCGTAGACGCTCATGGCCGCGAACATTCCCGCGCAGACCACGAAAGTGGCCGCCACCGAAGCCCCTGTGTAGGCCAAAAGAATTATGGACAGCGTGGCCCCGTTCATGGCGCTGTAGAGCAGGAACATGCCCGTGGCCATGCCGGCCGACATCTTGGAAATCCCGGCGCTCAGCCACAAAACCAGACCGAGCTCTCCGATTATCAGGCCCCAGAAAAGGAGCTGATTGCCGAAAATGATCTGAACCATTGTTTCCGAGGAGGCCACTGTCCAGGCCACCAGGGCCGTCATTCCGAGACCAGCGGCCATCCATTGATAGACGCCCTGCATGAAAGCGTTCAGAACCGCCGGCCGGGCCGTGGTACGACTCGCCGTACGAAAATCTGCCATTGTTCTCATCCTCCTTGTCGTGAATGGCCCGCCCCGTGCGGGCCTCAATTAAAATCATTGTCTAGTAGCGACCCCGTCCAAGTCAAGGACAATCGAACGATGGGGTCTCAAACTCCACATGTCAACACTGACATACTTGATTCTCTTGTCTTTTTTCATCGGCCTCTGTAACCATTGATTGGTCTTGCTCCGACAAACCATCAATGGGATCAGTCCCAAGGAGGCCACCATGTCCAGAATCCTGAGAATCGACACGGCCAAGAAAACATACGCCTTTGAACCTGCCGGGCCCTACGCCGGACTGGGCGGCCGGGCCCTGACCTCGCG
>RZZR01000281.1 GCA_009929795.1 Deltaproteobacteria bacterium
AAATGGAAAGGGGTCGGGATGACTCTGGAGGGCATTCGGGAGGTCATGATCCGGGATGGGGATGACCTTCCACTGCCTCCTCCGCCAAGGGAACCGGGGGATGTCAGGATCTGGTCCCACATCTGGCTCGGCCCCGGTGTGGAGTTGCACCTTGATCCGCAACAAGCCGGACTCGACCCGTCCCAAGTTCGCGAACTGGCCAAACAATCGGCGGCCATTCTGGCCGAATTGAAGAACAAGGAGGAGTGAGCATGTATTCCATTCCCGTGTCTCCCTGCCTGAAATGTGAAAATGAGGCGTTGGTTCTCACGGCCGTGGATGTCCGTCTGGACATCGTCGGACTCTTGGCCAGGACCCGACTCAAACAGACGTATCGAAACGAGGAGGAAAAGCCCATCGAGGCCGTGTACACCTTCCCCCTGCCCATGGACGGGGTGCTCACGAGCCTTGTGATGAAGATCGGCGAAAAGAGCTTTCAGGGCAAAGCCGTGGAGAAATCAGAAGCCAGGGAGCAATACGAGGACGCCGTGGCCGAAGGCGATACCCCCATCATGCTCGAACGCCTGGACAATGGTCTCTACACCTTGAACTTGGCCAATATCCTTCCCAAGGAAACCATCGAGGTGGAAATCGAATTCGCCGAAATTCTTGTCCACAAGGCCGGGGAGTTCCGCTACGAACTGCCAACGACCCTGGCTCCCAGATATGGGAACCCCGAAGACCTGGGTCTGGAGCCGCATCAAATCCCTGAATACACCTTGAACTCCGGGGCAAAGTTCTGCTTTTCGGCCGCCATCGAGGGACCTTTGGCCACAGCCAGTCTGGCCGTACCCACCCACCCGGCCACAGTGACGGTCAAAAATGGAACTCTGGAGATCAGTCTGGTCCGGGGAGTCGAGGACATGGACCGGGATCTGGTTCTGACCATGTCTGGAGAGAACCTGCCGTCGGCCTTCGGTCTCACGGCTAAAGATGGCGACAGACATGTGGCCCTTATGGGATTCACTCCGACTTTTTCAGCCCAAGCCCCGGCCCGGAGTGTGAAGATCGTTGTGGACTGTTCAGGATCCATGCTCGGAGACTCCATCCGACAGGCCCGGGAGGCTCTCATCCGCATCCTCGATCGTTTGCGGCCCGAGGACTGGTTCAATGTCATCCGGTTCGGAAGTAGCACCGAGTGTTTTTTTCAGCGCCAAGTTCCGGCCGATGCCAAGCATGTCCAACTGGCTCTGGCCAAGGCCAGAACAATGGATGCCTACCTTGGCGGAACCGAGATGGAAGCTGCCCTGGACGAGGCCATTTCATCGGTTTCGCCCAAAGAGATGTCCGAGGACATCTTGATTTTGACCGACGGCGAGGTCTGGGACAAGGGCGACATGGCCGTCAGGGCCAAATTGGCCAATCATCGAGTCTTTACCATCGGTATTGGCTCGTCTCCGGCCCGGGACGTCTTGAACGATCTGGCCCAAAAGACCAATGGCCGGGCTCTCTTCATCGGGCTGCGCGAGGATCTTGAGCGGGCCGTGTTCGGGCATTTCAAACGCATGGTCATGGCCCCGGCCAAAAAACCTCGGATTTCGTTCGGATCGAACAAGCCTGTCGGCCAAGCCCCCTCACCTCTGCCCCCGATCTTTGGTGGTGACATGGTGGTATCCTGGGCTTGGTTTGACACGCCCCCTTCCGACGCCTGTCTTGTTCTGGAAAGTGAAGGCCAGGAGTTTTCCTGGATGACCGAGTTTGTCTCGGCGGAAAGCCTGTCAGATATTCTGCCCCGCTTGGGGGCTGCGGCGCGCCTCATGGAACTGACCGATGAGAACACGGCCAGGGATTTGGCCGTTCAATACAACCTCGTTTCCAAGCACACTAATTTTCTGGCCGTGGCCGAGCGGGCCGAGGGCGAGAAAGCCGGGGATATTCCGGCATTGCGCACGGTCAAACACACCCTGGCCGCAGGATGGGGAGGGGTTGGAGATGTTTGCTGCTCTATACCTCCAAAATTTTCTACGGGTCAAATGATGATGTCAGAACCATCAGCCCTTTATCAGAGAAAGGCCTTGAATCATCCGAGCAGAATGTCAGTCAAGACGACACGACGTCAGTGCATTGATTTGGAAGATTACTTGGCCAAAAAGCATGACGGGAAAAACAATGAAAAGACTTTTTCCCTGTCCGACCTGGTTTCCAAGGTCTCAACCCGACTCAAAAATACACCCGGC
>RZZR01000282.1 GCA_009929795.1 Deltaproteobacteria bacterium
GTGTAGCGCTGCCGCCCCAGGTCGTCTTCGCCATCGAGGTGGCGCAGGAACGCGGCCACCACATCGTCGATGTACACCAGTTCCAACTCCCGCTCGGGGTCGGAGATGGTGATGTCCAGGTCGCGGGCGATATTGTGGCAGAAGGTGGCGACCACGGTGTTGTAGTTCGGCCGCGACCACTTGCCGAACACGTTGGGCAGCCGGTAGACCGCCACCGGTGCGCCGGTGCGCCGGGCGTAATCGACCAGCGCCTCTTCGTGGCCCTGATCATCATGGCCATGGCCACGTCCATGCTCAGCGGCCCCCTCATGCGCCTGGGCCTTGGGACCAAGAGGAAATCGCGGCTCCAGGACGCCCTGTCATCCAAACTATTCGTCCCCGACCTTCAGGCCCAGACCCGCCGCCATGCCATCGAGGCTCTGGCGGCATCGGCCGCCGAGGTCGAAGGACTGGATCCCCAGGCCGTGACCGCAGCGGCCTGGTCCCGGGAGGAGGCCATGGGCACCGGCATCGGCAACGGCGTGGCCATTCCCCACGCCCGCATCCCGGCTTTAAATGAGCCCCGGATCGTGGTGGGTATCTCGGCTGCGGGCCTGGACTTCGACGCCCCGGACGACATCCCGGCCCATGTGATCTTCCTCATTCTCACCCCCCAGAACGACCCCTGCGCCCATTTGGACATCGTCTCAGGCATCGCCCGGCTCTTCCGGGACCGATCCATGCTCGATCGGTTCCTGACCGTTGGCAGCTTCACGGATTTTTTGGCCCTGGTCCAAACCGGGGTCCAATGGAAACGATAGGAGGAATCAGAAGTTGCAAGCTCGGCCCGTTCGTCAGAATGATCTTGCGACCATCTGCGGTTTCCCCAGAAACGCCGAAGAACTCTTTCATTTTTTTCCAAAAGCCGAGTTCCCCTTGACTCCGGAACGGCTTCAGGAAGCCATCGACGCACGGTCCGACTCCACGGTGGTGGATCTGGATGGAGATCCGATCGCCTTTGCCAACTTTTATCGATGGAATTTTCAAGGCCGGTGCAGCATCGGAAACGTCGTCGTCGCCCCGGCGGCCCGAGGCCGAGGCGTGGCCGTCTTTCTCGTCCGCCACATGATCGATCTGGCCTTTTCCAAGCACGAAGCCTCGGAAATCAGCGTGTCCTGCTTCAACGCCAATACCTCCGGCCTGCTCCTGTACGCCAAGCTCGGTTTTGAACCCTTTGCCATGGAGGAGCGCCGCGACGGTTCCGGTCGCCGCCTCGCCCTCCTGCACATGCACCTGAATCGAACAACCCAAGCCAACACCCTGGCCAAACAAATGGAGACATAGTTTGAACAAACAACGAATAATATTGTCCTATGTCATGGATCTGCCGGCCTCCCCGGAAAAAGTTTTCCCCCTGCTCTGCCCGGTCCGGGAGCGAGAATGGATTGAGCCCTGGCGATGCGAGATGGTCTATTCCGATTCAGGCTTGGTCGAGCTCGACTGCATCTTCACCACGGAATTTCTTGACGACGGCCCTCGCGACACTTGGGTCGTCAGCAGGCACGAGCCCCCGAAGGCCATTGAATTCGTCCGCATCAATCCCCTGAGGTCCATCCGTTACGCCATCCGTCTCCTGGAGGCCGAGGCCGACACCAGCAGATGGGAGTGGAGGCAAGTCTGCACCGCCCTAAACGAGGCCGGAGAAAATTTTCTGGCTGGATTGAGCCAGGAGGGCTTTGGCGAGGAAATGACTGTGCTGCAAACCATGCTTGCCCACTACCTGCGGACAGGGACGATGTTCTCTTTTACGTTGTCGGAAACCCAGAGGGTCTGATCCTCGAAAAAAACCATCTTCAAGGAGCAACCATGAGCACGTCCGTCGCCCGCATCATCGCCGGTCTCTTCCTCGGCCTGTTCCTGGCCGCCTGTCAGGGCGGTTCCGGATCCGACGGCCAGTCCACGGCCCTGCTGGTCACCGACGTCCATTTCGACCCCTTCCGCCAGCCCCAGCTGGTGGCCGAGCTTGACGCCCGGCCCTGGACCGAATGGGCCGACATATTCTCCTCCGGCAACGACACCATCCCCCTGGCCGGTCAGACCTGCGGGCCAGCTCTTCTGGACTCCCTGAAGGCCAACCTGGCCCGATTGGAACCCGCTCCCGACCTCATCCTTTTCCCCGGAGACATCCTGGCCCACAATTTCAA
>RZZR01000283.1 GCA_009929795.1 Deltaproteobacteria bacterium
ATCGGCGTGGTCCGGAAGCGGGTCATACTCGAAGTCAACCGTCTCGTCTGCGAAATGACCGGCTACAGTCGGGATGAACTGATTGGTTCAAACGCCAGAATTTTCTATCCCGATCAGGAAGAGTTCGAGGTCGTCGGCAGGGGAAAGTACCACCAGATTGCCGAGTCCGGGACAGGGACAGTGGAGACTAGGTGGCAAAGGAAGGACGGATCTATTCTGGATGTTCTTCTTTCATCCACCCCTATCGAAGCCGGGAACCTGAGCGGCCGGGTCACCTTCACGGCTCTCGACATCACCGAGCGAAAACAGGCCGAAAAGGCTTTGAAGGAAAGTGAGTTGCGGTTTCGCCATCTTTTCGAGCAGGTGCCGACCTTGGCTGTCCAAGGTTACGACATGGACGGTGTGGCGACGTATTGGAATTCTGCATCGGAAAAACTCTACGGGTATTCTTCGGAAGAAGCCGTTGGCCGATATTTGCTGGATCTCATTATTCCTGACGAAATGCGATCCATGGTCCGTGTGGATATGAAAGCCATGGCCGATACGGGAATATCCATCCCTTCCTCAGAACTCATCCTCAAACGGAAAGACGGCTCGCGGGTGACGGTCTATTCCAGCCATGCCATCGTCAAAAAAATCGACGGCCATCCGGAGTTGTTTTGCATTGATATAGACTTGACCGAACTCAAACGAATTGAACAAAACCTCCTCCTGGCCAAGGAACAGGCCGAGGCCGCCAGCCGGGCCAAGAGCGAGTTTTTGGCCAACATGAGCCACGAGATCCGGACCCCCATCAACGGCATCATGGGTATGATGCAGCTCTTGCAGCTCACGGATCTCGAACCGGATCAGGCCCAATACGTCGATATGGCCATCAACTCATCCAATCGGTTGACCCGCCTGCTGACCGACATTTTGGACCTGTCCCGGATCGAGGCCGGCAAGATGGAATTTTTCGACGCGGAGTTCGTGATCCGGGATTTGGCCGATTCGGTCTCCGATCTGTTCACGGTCACGGCCAGGGACAAAGGCGTGACCCTGAAATACATCCTAGATCCGGCTATTCCGGCCCGGCTCGTGGGCGACGAGGCCCGGGTCCGACAGATCCTCTTCAACCTGGTGGGCAATGGCCTGAAGTTCACCGGCCAGGGCCATGTCGGTCTGGAGATGTCCCTTTTGGCGGCCAAAGATCAGGATGACCGGTGCCGGGTGCTGTTCAGCGTGTCCGACACGGGCATCGGCATCCCCGAAGACAAGCTCAAAACCCTGTTCGAACCCTTTGTCCAGGTGGCCACGTCCTACACCCGCAGCTACCAGGGGGCCGGTCTGGGCCTGGCCATCGTCAAGCGACTCGTGGACCTCATGGGCGGAACAGTGGCCATCGACAGCAGGGTTGGTCTCGGAACCAGGGTGGACGTCATCCTCCCCTTCGACCTGCCCGTTGGAACGGCCCTGACCGAGGCCGGGGCCGGGTCGCGCAAGGCAGGAGCGCCTCTGCGCATCCTCCTGGCCGAAGACGATCCTTCCAATGCCCTGCCCATCCGCAAATTGCTGGAAAATGCCGGGCACATTACGGCCGTGGCCGAAAACGGGAAGCGGGCCTTGGACCTTTTGGCGGCCCAAGACTTCGATGTCGTCCTCATGGACGTCCAGATGCCGGTCATGAACGGGGTCGAGGCCACCCAAGCCATCAGGACGTCCCCCGAGCTCGGATCCAAGAGGAACATCCCCATCATCGCGCTGACTGCCTACGCCATGCTTGGTGACCGGGAGAAGTTCCTGGAGGCCGGCATGGACGACCATCTGGCCAAGCCGGTCAGAATCGAGGATTTGGAGAAGGTTCTGGAACGGGTGAGAGAGGGGGATTTCGGGTCGGGCGCTGATGCTGGGAGCATGGAGCGGCCATGAACCGGATTCGCGTCGTCACGGCCGACATCACCACCCTGAGCGTCGACGCCATCGTCAACGCGGCCAACGAGGGGCTCATTGGCGGGGGCGGGGTGGACGGGGCCATCCATCGGGCCGCCGGTCCGAAGCTCCTGGCCGCCTGCCGGGCCCTGCCCGAGATTCGGCCGGGGGTCCGCTGCCCCACGGGCGAGGCCCGCATCACTCCGGGCTTTGATCTGCCGGCCAGGTTCGTCATCCACACCGTGGG
>RZZR01000284.1 GCA_009929795.1 Deltaproteobacteria bacterium
GAATCTCGTCCACTACAGCACCGATTTCGTCTTTGATGGCCGGCAGTCCCATCCCTACGGGACAACAGACAAGACCCGGCCCATGAGTGTCTACGGGCGTACCAAGCTGGAAGGGGAAACCCGACTTCTTTCCAACTCATGGCCCGGCCTGCGGATTGTTCGCACGGCCTGGCTCTTTGGCCCTCTCAAGACGAACTTTGTCGACAAAATCTTGACCCTGGCCACCCAACGCGACGAGCTCCGGGTTGTGCACGACCAGATCGGCTCTCCGACCTATACCCCGGACCTGGCCCGGCACAGCGTCGAACTTCTGGAAAAATGCGGCCCCGGCCTCTACCACCTGACCAATTCGGGCCTGGCCAGCTGGTGCGAACTGGCCGCCGAGGCCGTGGCATTTGCCGGACTCCATTGCCGGATCCAGGCCATATCTTCGGCCGAATACCCCCAGCAGGCCGTGCGGCCGGCCTATTCGGTCCTGGACAACGCCGACTTCATCCAGGCCACCGGAATCAAGCCCCGATCATGGACCGCAGCTTTGAGGGAATACGTCATGGCAAGGACCGAAAACTAGATGCTCGTTCGTATCGCCGTCAGGATTTTCTGGATTCTGACTGTGTTTTTGGGCATCACGGTTGTCAGCTTCTGGGTCATTCACCTGGCTCCGGGATCGCCCACCGAGATGCAGACGACTATGAATCCTCTGGCCTCGGCCGCCACCCGGGCCCGTCTGGAAAGCCTCTATGGCCTGGACCGGCCCCTGCATGTTCAATATGTGGACTGGCTGGGCCGCATCGTCCGCCTGGATTTCGGCAATTCCATGAGCGGCGATCATCGGCCAGTCTGGGACAAGATCGCCGAACGTCTGCCCCTGACCCTGACCCTGAATGTTGTCTCCATGGTCCTGGTCCTGGTCATCGGCATTCCCATCGGAGTCATGTCCGCTTGGAGGCCCGGAGGGCTTTTTGATCGCACGGCCACTATCCTCGTCTTCATCGGCTTTGCCATGCCCGGCTTCTGGCTGGCCCTGCTCCTCATGCTGTGGCTTGGCATCCACAATCCGCTCCTGCCCATTTCCGGCCTGACCTCCCTGGACTTCGATTCCCTTGGACCTTGGGGAAAATTCAAAGATCTGGCCGCCCATCTGACCCTGCCGATCCTGGTCTTCACCCTAACAGGCCTGGCCGGCATCTCCCGGTTCATGCGATCGTCCATGCTCGAGGTCCTGCGACAGGACTATATCCTGACCGCACTAGCCAAGGGCCTCCCGCCCCGGACAATCCTCTTCAAGCACGGCCTGCGGAACGCTCTGCTCCCGGTCATCACCATCCTCGGCCTGTCCGTGCCCGGCCTCATCGGCGGCAGCGTCATCATCGAATCCATCTTCGCCCTGCCCGGCCTCGGCCAGCTCTTCTATCAGGGCGTCATGGCCCGGGACTACCCCTTGATCATGGGCAACCTCGTTTTGGGAGCCGTCCTGACCCTGGCCGGCAACATCCTGGCCGATCTGGGCTACGCCCTGGCCGACCCCCGCATCAGATACCGACGGGGGGAAAACTGACATGGTCAGGTCCAGCCTCGGCCTGTTCATCTCCCGGCACGGCCTGTTTCTGATCGGCGCGACCATTGTCGGATTCATGGCCCTGGCCGCCATCCTGGCCCCGGCCCTGGCCCCGGCCGACCCCACCGAACTCGACGTGACCAGCATCCTTCGCCCGCCCGGCGCCGACCATCTCCTGGGAACAGACGCCCTGGGCCGGGACGTCCTCTCCCGCCTCTTGTTCGGGGCCCGGGTCTCCCTGTGGGTCGGCTTCGTGGCCGTGGGCATCTCCGCGGCCATTGGCCTGGTCCTCGGCCTGGTGGCCGGCTACACCGGCGGCTGGGTGGACGAGGTCATCATGCGCCTTGTGGACATCATGCTCTGCTTCCCGTCATTTTTTCTCATCCTGGCCGTCATCGCCTTTCTGGAACCTAGTCTGACCAATATCATGATCGTCATCGGCCTGACCTCATGGATGGGAGTCACCCGTCTGGTCCGGGCCGAAACCCTGACCGTTCGCGAACGTGACTACGTCAAGGCCATGGTCCTGGCCGGGGCCGGACGGTTCCG
>RZZR01000285.1 GCA_009929795.1 Deltaproteobacteria bacterium
TTGTTTCCTATCGTGGCCAAGACCGAAGGCCAGTTGCTCTCCCTGACAATCGAGAAGGGCCAATACATAACCAAAGGCCAGCCTGTGGCCGCCTTGGATCAGCCACTGCTTCGGGCCGAGTTGCGCGAGGCCGAAAACTACCTGGGCAAATTGCTGGTGGACCAGAAACAGATGGAGACCTACGAACGGAAGCATGACGAACTGGTGGACCAGTTCATCGAAAAACAGCGGACCACGCTGCTCGAATCAATCCGTCTTGGAGGGCAGCTCGTCGAAGATCTGCAGGAACTCGTGGACGCCCAGGAGGAACTGCAAAGGGTCGGCGTCGTCAGCAAGTTGGAACTGGAAAAAATGAAGGCCGAGCTCCGCAAGGCCAAAATCCAGAGGTTGCAGGACCATCACGAACTGTCCGGGCTGGAGGTCTACCGGCAACAGGTTCTCTATGGCGTGGATCAGCGTCTCGAGGACCTGACGCGGCAGATTGTTTCTCTTCAGGAACGAGTGCTCTCCCTTCGGGAACGCCTGGATGATTTTTCCGTGGTCCGCAGCCTGCACAGTGGCGTGATCATCGAGATCCACAAGAACCCCGGCGAAGTGCTTTCAGCCGGTGATTCCCTGGCCTACATGGAATTGGCTCCGTGGGAAGACGTGGGCCTGCCGGAGGAGGATTTCCAACCCCATGTCCAGGGGCCCAGCAGCATCAAGGACGACCTGCTGGTCGTGGCCTATGTCCCGCCCTTTCAGGGTCTGGAACTGCGGCCAGGGATGACCGCGCACGTGGTTCCGGAAATGGTCCGGGAAGAGGAGTTTGGGGTCATCCTGGGCGAGGTGGTTTCCATTTCCCCCTTTCCGGTGACGCCCAAGGGCATGATGCGGGTGCTGGACAATCCCGATCTGGTTCATAATCTCACCCAGGAGGGCGCCCCGATCATGGTGACCATCCGGTTACAGGAAGACCCGTCCACCGCCTCGGGGTATCGCTGGTCCTCGGGCTCCGGGCCGCCGGCACGAATCAGGACCGGGGTCCAGTGCGTGATCCGGATCATCGCCCGGACCCATTCTCCCTTGGACCTAATCGTCCCCGAATTGAAACGACGTTTTCTGGGCATCGGTGCCGAAACCACGGCCGGACTCCATGGCCGCATCGAACGGCCTGGATTCCGGGGACATTGAGCGGCCATGTTCCGGCGACGTCTCGTGATCCCCACCGTCATCCAGACCTCACCCGCCGAAAGCGGTGCCGCGGCCCTGGCCTCTGTTGCTGGAGCATTGGGACACCATGCACCCCTGAGCGAAGTGGCCGCTCTCTGTGCGCCGACAAACCGCTCGTGCCGGATCGAGGATATCCTGCACGCATCCGAGGTCCTGGGCCTCCGGGCCGAGGCGCGCCACCTGCAGCATCATGATTTTGGCCGGCTGCGTCGGCCCGCGCTCCTGGATTGCGGGACGGGACGCTTCCTGGTCCTTGCGGGTCGAAACCTTTGGCCTGGCCGCTTTCGGGTGATGGACCCGGCCGAAGGTATGCGGACCGTGGATGCCGACGAACTGCGACGATGCTGTACCGGTCGGGTCATGGAACTGGCACCCGGCGAATCGTTCCGGTACCAAGGCCGCTCACGTTCCCTGACGGGCGACATTCTGCTCCGGCTTCCGGTCATGGCCCCGGCTCTCGTCCTGGCCGCGCTGGCCGGCCTGTTGCTGATCGTCCCGGGCGTGGCCCAGCCTGGTTTCACCAAAATATTCATCGACAATATCTTGAGCCCGGAGCGCAGAGACTGGCTGCGTCCCCTGCTCCTGGCCATGGCCGTATCCCTGGTGATCATCTGGGCTTTGGGCGGGCTCCAACGCCGCGTTCTTCTCCGTCAGATATTGAAAAGCGGCATCACTGGCGGAGCGGAGTTCATCACCCGGGCCCTGCGCTTGCCCTTTTCCTTCTTCACACGTTTTCATGGTGGCGAAGTGGCCATGCGCGGCCAATACATCGAAAACGTCTCTCAAATCATCGCCGAAGATTTGACCGCCACCGTCACGAATCTGGTGGCCATCGCCCTCTACGCCCTGGTCATGTACCTCTACGATCCGGC
>RZZR01000286.1 GCA_009929795.1 Deltaproteobacteria bacterium
ACGGGAGCCTTCGCGAGTATGCTGCATGACCTGGGTTTACGGGTTGTGGAACACGCCTAGCCGCAAAGCCTTGCCTGGTGGGCGTTGGCGGGTGGGATCATTTTTGGCGTGTGCCTACATGATTACACCTGTTTTTCTCGTGGCTCAATGCCGAAAACCTTTGCAGGAAGCGGGGTTGCGAGCTTTTTCAGCAGTTCCCGGCAGTCGCTCGGGGGTGAATTAATCTGGAAAAAACTGTGCTGGCTGTTCCTGAACCGGGTGGCCTGGAGTTTGGCCAGGCTGGCCCGGATATGGGACCAGGGTTGCCCGCATTCAAGCTCGGCCACGCGTTCGAGCAACAGGGCCAGGACGCAGATTTTCACATGGGTCTCGATTCGCCGGCCGGCCCAATGGTACATCGGCATCATCTGGATCTGGGTGCGTTTCAGTGAGCGGAAACACCGCTCAATCACCAGAAGCCCCTTGTACCCGAGGGCGGCGTCTTCCAGGCTGATGGTGTCATCATTGGTTTCCAGCACCCATTTGCCGTCGTACCGCTTGGCCTCGGTAATGGCGGCGCGATCCAGGCGGAGCTTGCCGGCCTCGGTCGTGGCCAGGTAGCGCTTGTAGCGTTTGGAGGCCAGCAGCTCGACAGCCCACTGGGCGGAGGCGTCCCGGTCACGATGGCTGGCCAGTTCCTCTTCGAGCAGGCGGACAATCCCGTCCCGGTGGGCCCGTTGCCGCTCGGCCTCCTTCGGGTTGAAACAGAGGATATACCGTCGCCGGCGTTCGCCATCGCCGAGGACAACCTCCTTGGCGTGCAGATTGCTGGTGATCTCGGTGTAGCGGCCGGGTTGGGCGAGCACCTCTTTTTTTATCTCGGCCACCGTGGCCATCCGGGTGGCCAGCAGATACTTGCCGCAGGCCCGGGCCAGCTCTTCCCGGTTGTCCGCGGAGTTCATGCCCGAGTCGGCCACAAACAGGGCGCGGCCGAGTTTCCAGCCGCGGAGGTCCTGGCGGATGCGCTCGACCGTGGACACATCCGCGGTGTTGCCGGGAAAGACCCAACTCTTCACCGGCAGCCCTTCCCGGGTGACCGCCAGGGCGACAACGATCTGCGGGGTCCAGGTACCCTCCTTGGAATGGCCGTACTGGCGCAGGCCGGCGCTGTTTTCGTCGGCCTCGTCCTCGTAGTCGATGGCAAACGAAGCCGTGGTGGTGTCGTAGAAAATCAGATCGACCGAGAGGTTGAACAGATTGGCGGTCTGGAAAAAGACCGCCTCCTCAACCGCATCGATATTTTGGTGAAGAAAGTCCATGGCCTCGTACATCTGCCGCAGTTTCAGGCCATGGCAACCGGGGAGATGGACCCGTTCCAGCCAGCGATCCCAGACGCCCAGCTTGGACTCGGGAGCGCAGAGGCGGTTGGCGGTCATGGCCAGCAGCGCCTGGTCGTAGGGGACGGCGTACTTGCCCTTGCCGAGCAGGGCTCGGAGCGCCTTGCCGATGCCCAGTCGCTCCCACAGGGTTTCAATGACCAGCACGGTGCCGAGTTCGACCGTGCGCAGGATTTCAAGATCATCGGGCAGCCCACCGCTGCCCTGGTGTCGATCGCCATCACCATCGGCATCCAGGATGGTGATCCCGCAGACCCTGGCGATGGAGCGGGCAAGCCGGACCAGGGCCTCGCGGTCCAGCTGATCGGCCCGGCCGAAGCTGTGAATGATGCGGGCAACGGTCGAGTTGGTCTCCGGATCCCGCACGTTGTGGGCGAGTTGGAGATACTCGGTGATGGTGCCGTTCTTGTTCTTTCGTTTCGTGGATCGCAGGTACATGGCTGCCCACCACGGTAACGGTTAAAAATTTGTATTTCAAGAAAAAAATGGTAATGCGTGTGCCCACAAGTTTTGAGGATTTTCACCACCACTCAAAAGCTATCAGCATGAAATTGCGTGATAAAATTTTCGGTACTGCACTAAAATGTGCCCACAACCCGCAAACTTAGGTCAGGCAGGTGCCGCAGCCGATGGATTCGTCACTGTCGATCCGGTTTTCCTCGGGTGTTTCGGGAGGGGGCCTGGTGGCAAGGGGTCCGCCAGCAAC
>RZZR01000287.1 GCA_009929795.1 Deltaproteobacteria bacterium
CTCTCGGGCCATCTGACGGCCATGGTGGACAAGCTCAAGGAGCAGCTCGGATTCTCCAAGGGCATCATGGACGGTTTGACCGTTCCCTGCCTGGTCCTGAACAACAAGGCCCGGACGAGTTTCGTGAACGTGCCCCTGCTCAAATTCCTGGGCATTGAATCCGAAGATCCGAGTCCGTACCTGGACAAGACCGTGGGCGAGGTCCTCTATCGTGAGCCGAGCCGGACCACGAGGACGGACAGGGTGCTCCAGAGCCGGAAACACATGATCAATGAGCCCATTGAGATCACGGGCCGGGACGGCTTGACCCGTTCAGGTGTTGCCGATTCCGTGCCGCTCTACGATATGGATGGAGAGGTCATCGGGGCCTTCACCACCTACACCGATCTGACCCAGATTAATGAACAGCGTCGTCGGATCGAGACCCAGAACGAGAAGATTGAGCAGGTGGCCCGGGACGCCAGAAGAATCGCCGAGCATCTGTCCTCGGCAGCCCAGGAGTTGACGGCCCAGATCGAGGAGTCGACCCGCGGGGCCGGAGAGCAGCAGGACCGGGCCGGAGAGATGGCCACGGCCATGGAGGAGATGAACGCCACGGTCATGGAAGTGGCCAAGAACGCGGCCCGGGTTTCGGAGCTGGCCCATCAGGCCAAGGACCGGGCCAAGACCGGGGCCGAGGTGGTCGGCAAGACCGTCAAGATCATCAACGAGGTATGGAAGACTTCCCAGACCCTGCAGGAGGACATGGCCGAGTTGGGCCAGCAGGCCAAGGGTATCGGTCAGATCATCACCGTCATCGAGGACATTGCCGATCAGACCAACCTTCTGGCCCTCAACGCGGCCATCGAGGCCGCACGGGCCGGCGAGGCCGGGCGGGGGTTCGCCGTGGTGGCCGACGAAGTCCGCAAGCTGGCCGAAAAGACCATGCAGGCCACCAAGGAGGTCGTTGACTACATTCAGCGCATCCAGCAGAGCACGGTCCGAAGCGTGGAGAATACCCGCAGTTCGGCGAACATCATCAAGGAGTCCACGGAGATGGCCGAACAGTCGGGAACGGCCCTGCGGGAGATCCAAGAGATGGTCGAGAACACCACCGTTCAGGTGGAAGGAATCGCCACGGCCGCGGAGCAGCAGTCCTCGACGAGCGACCAGATCACCTCAGCAACGACGGACGTCAGCCGGATCGCCTCGGAAACGGCCCAATCCATGGCCGAATCGTCCCAGGCCGTGCAGGATCTGGCTCATCTGGCCATGGAACTCAACGAGCTCATTGCCTCCATGCAGTCCGAAGGAAAAAACTGATTCTAAAGGCCCACCAAGGGCCGGTCACAAAAAGAAACGCCCGGATGATCCGGGCGTTTCTTTTTGGCGGGCATTTGTTGTCCTGGAGCATCACCCCTTCATTTGGGGTTGCCGTTGCCCCTGGTCCACCAGGAAGGGTCCGGACCCTTGAACCACCAGTCGGTGTGGTCGGTCTCCATGATGGCCCGGCCTAGCTCCCGTCCCTCGTCGGTTTTCAGCCGGGGCAGGGCGCATTCAAGCCATTTGGCGGCGTAGCGGTTGCCGAGATCTAGCTCCTCTTTGAGGTTCAGCATGAGGTCCAGCTGATCGGCATCCTGGGCCAGCCGACCTTCGAGGGTGGAGCAGGACAGAAGTTCCTCCCACATGGGCAGGATGTCTGCAGCCAGTCCGGTTCCCTCAAGAGCGTGCCTCAGGGCGAGATTCTCGTCGCAGGTATTGTAGATACGGTTCACGTAGTTGAAGTCGCCGATGCGGGCCTCGTGCATGTCATGGAAGAGGCAGAGACACGCGGTTCGGGCAGGGTCGGCTCCGGCTTTTTTGGCCAGGACGAAGCCGATGACGGCGGTCCGGAAACTGTGTTCGGCCACGTTCTCGGCTCCGGTTCCCAGAAATTGATAACCCGAGCGCGGGGTCTTGCGGAGCATGCCGATTTTGAAGAGCAGATCGGCCAGCCGGGGCCAGTTTTCTTGCGTGGTCTCCTTCATGTCGTTTTTCAAGTCCTGTAGGCGGCGTTGATCCGGACGTACTCTTCGGTGAAATCCGAGGCCAGGA
>RZZR01000288.1 GCA_009929795.1 Deltaproteobacteria bacterium
GACCTGAGATCTGCTCCGCCCTCCAGTAGATGGGTTGCGAAGGTGTGCCGCAGGGTATGGGGGGAGATGGGTACGGTCAAGCCTATCTGGTCGGCGTAGCGGCGGACGAGTTTCCAGACCCCCTGCCGGGTCAGACCCCGCCCGGAACGGTTGAGAAAGACGATGTCCTCGGCCGGTCTGAATTGGGGTCTCCAGGACTCGAGCCAGTCCGAGAGCAGACCGGCGGCCAGATCGTGGACAGGAACGATGCGTTCCTTGGCCCCCTTGCCCCAAATCCGGAGCAGCCCGCTTTGGGCGTCGAAATCAAGGGGGTGGAGTCCGCAGAGTTCCGAGACCCGCAGGCCCGCGGCGTACATGAGTTCGAGCATGGTCCGGTCACGAAATCCGAGTTTGGTCCTCACGTCCGGGGCCTCGATCAGGGCGGCGACCTGGTTCCTGGTCAGGGGCCGGGGGAGAAGCTTGGGAAGCTTGGGGCTTTCCAGGTCGGCGGCTGGATCCCGGAGCAGAAGACCTTGGCGGAAGGCGTGGTGGAAGAGCCCCCGGATGCTGGCCAGGTGGCGGGCCAGGGTTCGACTGGAAAGCTCCCGGGTCCGCTGGAAAAGGAGGTAGTACAGGATGGTCTGTTCGTCGCAGGTCTCCAGAAGGCCTCCTCGCTCTCTGAGGAAGGCCAGGAAGGCCGAGAGGTCGGCGGCATAGGCCGTGATCGTGTCCTGGGCCAGGCCCCTGATGACTAGAGCATGCTCCAGAAAGGCGTCGACCCAGGCGTGGGAGGTCTGCCGGACTTCGTCGCTATCGGTCATGCGGCAATGGACCGGCCTGGGATGAGAGACCGGCGGCCAAGGTGACAATGGTTTCCCGATAAAAAGCCTCGGGGTCGTCGATGCCAAGAAAGTTGGACTGGTTCAGGAGATAGGCCCGAGTGGCGCCGATGAGGGCGGCAATGATCACCTTGGTCTGAAGCTGCGGATCGCAGGGTCGGATGGATCGGTCCTCGTGGCCTTGGGCCACGATTTGGCACAGCCGGTCGGCGATGCCCGCGCAACGGTCCAGGATTTCGCCCTGTCGTGGACCAGCATCAGTCGGGGCGAAGGGGGAGCATCGGAGCAGGGCGATGAAACCGGTGGCCGCATTCCGGGAAAAGTTCAGAAAACATTCACAGAAGGCGATGACCGCTCCCATGGAGTCGGCGGTGTGGAGGAGGCTTTCGTCGATGTCTATGGTCAGCCGGTCGAGAACATCAAGGGCCACTTCGACGTACAGATTCTCCTTGCTGGCGAAATGGTGGGCGATGAGACCCTCGGGAACTTCGGCCGCCCCGGCGATGCGGCGGTAAGTGGTTTCCGTGTAGCCGAACGTCCCGAAGAGGCCGCGGGCCGCGTCGAGAATCCGTTCCTTACTGCTCGCTCCGGGCTGCGCAGCCTTTGAATTAAGTTTCATGGCGTTGATTCTATGCCAAATCCATCTTTGAGTAAACGATCCGTGAAGCATGGGCCTCGGCTGGAGGTATTCTCGTCGGAAGTCATGGGCAGGGTATCCGGCCGGTCCGGGAAGCGATTGGGTCTTCCGGAGCAGGGCTTGACGGGCGGTGGGAAAGACTGCACGAGAGGCCTTGTTTGGAGCGTTTTTCAAGCGATCATTTTTTCAAAAATATATGATAGATCGAATGGATCGAAACGATCACGACACGTTGCACGAACCTCGTCGGAGACGCCCGGGAGCGGGAGACGTGGCCATGAGCGGATTTTTGGCCATTCTGACCATGGCCGTGGCCCTATTTATCCTGTCGGCCTCCGGGTGCGCCCCGTTCAGGCCGGCGGACAGGGGCCTGCGCCCGGTCGGCATGCCCGAACGGTATGAACTCTTCGATCAGGAGGGCTTGGATGTTCCCGGTCCGTGGTGGGAGAATCTTGGCAATCCGGAACTGGACCGGCTCATCCGCCAAGGTCTGGATGAGAGCTTCGATATCCGCCAAGCCAGAGCCCGTCTCGATCAGGCCCTGGCCCTTGCGGCCAAGGCCGAGGCCGACCTCTACCCCGCTCTGAACCTGGAGGG
>RZZR01000289.1 GCA_009929795.1 Deltaproteobacteria bacterium
CTCCATGGCCCGGACGGACTTGCGGGCCAGAACGGCCGAGTTGAAGCCCTGGCTGTTGATGTTCTGGTTGAACTGCTCGGCGTGGGTCGGGAAGCGGTCGGCGATGGGCGTCCCGTAAAAGGACACAAGGGGCATGATCGAGTTGGCCGCGATCTGAAGGCCTTTGAGGCCCATGTTAACGGTCCGTCCCGGGTTGCCCACCAGGGATGCCGGCAGTCCGGCGTTGAACTCCGGGGCCACCAGAAGGGCGATTTGGGCGTCCATGTGCTTGGCCGCCAAGCCCAGGTAGTAGCGCAGATGATCCAGCCACACGGCCACGTACTGGCCGAGGAAATTGCCGCTGTGCAGGCTCAGGCAGTTGTCGGCGTCGATGAGGGGATTGTCGTTGGCCGAATTCATTTCCGTTTCCACGGCGGACACGGCCTGGCGCAGGCCGTCCAGCAGGGGGCCGATGAACTGGGGCAGGCAGCGCAGGGAATAGCGGTCCTGGGCCGGCTGGCCGTCCAGGAGTTCGTGGTGGCCGTCGAGTTCGTTCCGGGCCATGGTCGAGCCGTCCAAAAGTCCAAGCATGAGTTCCCCGGCCAGAATCTGACCCGGATGGGGCTTGAGGCGCTGGATGAAGGGGTGGAAGGACTGGTTGGACCCGCGCAGGGCTTGGATGGTCAGGGCGTGGAAGCCCAGGGCAAGGGCCATGAGGCGGCGGGCGTCGTAGAGGCAGTTGGCGGCGATGCCGGTCATGACCGAGGTGCCGTTGACCATGCCCAGGCCTTCCTTGGGGCCAAGGGTCAGGGGTTCCAGGCCCAGACGCTCGAGGGCGACCAGGCAGCTCACGACCTCGCCGTGCATATCCACCTTGAAGCATGGGTCGGCCCCGATCAGGGCCCCGGCGATGGAGGCCAGGGGGGCCAGATCGCCGCTGGCTCCGATGGAGCCCATGTCCCGAACCAGGGGGGTGACCCCGTTGTTCAGGAAGATCATGATCCGGTCGATGAGTTCCCTCCTGACTCCGGAGGCTCCGCGGACATGGGAGTTGGCCCGCAGGAGCATGGCCGCCCGGACATCCTCCCGTGGCAGGTAGTCCCCGGCGCAGACGTTCAAGAAGCGCAGGAGGTTGTTCTGCAGCGGACAGAGTTCGCTTTCGGGGATGGTCACGTTGGCCATGCCACCAAAGCCGGTGTTCACCCCGTAGATGGGCTCGCCGGTGCGCACGGCCCACTCGATGAAGGAGGCCGAGGCCTCCACCCGGGCCAGAACGCTTTCGTCCCCGGTCAGGCGCACGGGGCGCTCCAGCCGGGCCACGGCCACGACCTCGTCCACGGTCAGGCCTTCGCCGGCCACGATTACCTGCTGGATTTCGGCGGCCCTGAACCGGGTCTCAGCCCCGGGCTGCGGCGACGTGGGGAGCTTGGGCAGGGATGTGCAGGCCGGATTGGACTCGATGTCCCGGCGGACCAAGTCCAGAATTCGGTGGGCTCGCTGGGAGAAGAGCTTGATGGAGTCCGCTTCGGGCATGTCCAGAACCTGTTGCATGAGCAGGCCGTCGTCGTCGAACCAGCGCGGCATGAGGCCGCCCAGGAAGTAGCCCCGTTCGCGCAGGACCTGGACGCCCTGGCCGCACCAGGCCTCGCCCAGATTGACGAAGACCTGGAGGACGCGGGACCCGGCCTGGCGGGCCTGGGCCTCGGCCCCGGCCAATGCCCGTTCGAAATCCGGCCCCATGGTCAAGACGTGCAGGCGGGCCACGTTGGCGAAGTCGAAGTATTCCGACGAGATTCTCGTGCTGATGGCCGGGGGGGCCTGATCGGCCGCAGGGAGGACGATCCGGTCCAGACCGGTGTCGGCCAGCAGGTAGTCCAGGGCCTGCTGATAGACATCGGGGACATGGATTCGCCGTTGACGGTCCCGGGTGGATCCGAAGAGGAGGAGCATGGAGACGCGGTCATCGGGATGGTCGGGGCCTCCGTAGGCCGAGGCCGGCATGAGGCCGATCTCCATGGCCGTTTCCTTCAGGCCGGTCATGGCCGCGAATTTCTGGGTGACCACCTGATG
>RZZR01000290.1 GCA_009929795.1 Deltaproteobacteria bacterium
ATTCGGTCACCGATTCGGCGATGGCCTTGACGGACTCGAAATCGCCCTGACTGGCGGCCGGGAAGCCGGCTTCGATGACATCCACGCCCAGGCTTTCGAGTTGGCGGGCCAAACGGATTTTTTCCCGCATGTTCATGGTCGCTCCGGGAGACTGTTCGCCGTCTCTCAAGGTGGTGTCGAAGATGAAGATTCTGTCGTTCATGAGTTCCCTCACAGGTGCTGGAGTGGTGTTCTGTTCGATTTGCAGCCGGAGGTTTCGGACGGATTGTTCCGAAGGACCGGCCTGCGGTCGTTCAAGTGCCCCGAAAAGGCTGAAAGAGGGTGTGTGGACGAATTACGAGAGCTTGTGCGAGCGCTCTCGTAGTCGACTGGAACGATGTAGCGGGAGGTAAACGTAGGAGTAGATGGGACCGGAAACGATGTAGCCGATGAAAAAGACAAAGGCCAGGAGTTTGGGCACTGAGGCCACCAGGATGAAGACCATTAGAGCGGTGACTGTGGCGCTGAAGCGGTGGGAGCGGACCAGATTCGAATCTTTGAAGGATGCATACCGGATGTTGCTGACCATCAGCACGGAAAGAATCATGATCAGGGCCAGACTGAATCGGGCCACATTCAGTTCGGACATGGATTCGGGGAGATATGGCGAAAAAAGGACAAGGCTGGCCAATGTGCAGGCCGCAGCCGGAATGGGAAGGCCGATGAAGAATTTCTTGGAAGTCGATCCGGTGCTGATGTTGAAGCGGGCCAGGCGCAGAGCCCCGCAAGCCATGAGCATGAAGGATGTCAGGATGCCCAGACGCCCAAAAATATGGGTCTGCCAGAGGTAAACCATGATGCCGGGGGTGACGCCGAAGGCCACCAGGTCGGCCAAAGAGTCGAGCTGAACCCCAAAATCGGAGGTCGAGTTGGTCAGACGGGCCAGTTTTCCGTCCAATCCATCAAAGAGGCAACTGACCAGGATGGCCAGGGCGCATTTTTCGAATTCTCCGTCTATGGCCCAAAGAATCCCCAGAAAGGCCGAGAACATGCTGGCCAGGGTCATCATGTTGGGGAGTATGTAGACCCCCCGGAATTTGGGCTTGTCGGAAGTATTCATTGGCTGGTTTCGGTTTTGGCGGCCAGGATGCTTTGCCCGGCCAAGACTTTTTCTCCTGTACGAACTTGTATTTCGTAGCCTTGGGGCAAGTAAAGGTCAAGTCTGGACCCGAACTTGATCAGACCGAACCGCTGGCCCCGGGCCAGATCGTCCCCAGGTTCGGCCCAGCAGACAATGCGCCGGGCGACAAGTCCGGCGATCTGGACAACGGTCCAATGCGAGCCGTCGTTTCCTTCGATCTGGACGGCGTTGCGCTCGTTGTCGGTGGAGGCCTTGTCCAGGGAAGCGTTCAGGAACTTTCCGGGATGGTAGAGGAGACGACGGATCGTTCCAGTAACCGGGGCTCGGTTCACGTGGACGTTGAAGACGTTCATGAACACGCAGACGCAGAGCCGCTCCTCTCCGGAAAAGGGGTCGATCATCCGTTCGATTTTGCAGACACGGCCGTCGGCCGGAGACACGGCCACTCCGGGGCTGTCCGGCACGACCCGTTCGGGGTCGCGGAAGAAATTCAGGACGAAGAAGGTCAGGATCAGGGCGCACAGGGCCAGAAATTCCCAATCCAAAAGGGCCAAAGTCAGGGTGGTCAGGACGGAGAAGGCGATGAAGGGTAGGCCTTCGAGGGCCAGGCCGACGGATGGTTTTTTCATGGTCGCTTCATGGTTGAGGTTATTCTGAGGTTGCTTGAAAACATTAAATTAAGGGGTGATGCCCTGATAGGCAAGGGCCATTTTGACTCAGGTTTTCATCGACCAGAGGGGGTGTTTGCTTTACACGTCACTCTCGGACCACAAATCCCTCGGGCACGTTGTACCCCTTGGAGGCCAGAAGGCCCCGGAGGATGTCCGACCGGTCAGTGATGATGCCGTCCACGCCCCAGTCGATGAGCCGGGACACGGTTTCGTAGTTGAATTCCATATTTTCCTTTTCCGGCCAGCCCCAAG
>RZZR01000291.1 GCA_009929795.1 Deltaproteobacteria bacterium
CGCCGTAGGCATCGAAAAAGGCCCGACCGGAAAAGCTACGTCCATGAGACCATTTGATCTCCTGATAAGCATGGTATGAAAAATATCCCATCATTTTGCATAATGTAAGTTGCAAAATGACAGGTTATTTGATGTCGGAAGGCTGTCCTCGTTCATGGAGCAAGGATAAGGCCCGGCCGGTGATTTCCTGGTGGAATATTCGCCGACAGAAGTGTGTCGGCCCTGGTTCGGTCACCGGTTGGGAATCGGGACCCTGGAGATCAGGACCCGGTCGATGCGTGTGCCGTCCAGATCGACGATCTCGAAGTGGTGATCCTCCCAGTCGAATCCCCGGCCCATGGCCGGGGGCTCGCCCTGATGGGCCAGGACGAACCCGGCCAGGGTGTTGAAGGTCTGGCCTTTCAGGTGCATGGGCCGCTCGATTCCCAGCTTAGAGCGGACTTCATCCAGGGACATGAGCCCGTCCAGGAGCCAGGAACCGTCGGCGCGCCGCACGGCCGCCGGCTCGTCATGTTTTTCCGGGACCGGGATATGGCCGACGATGGCCTCCAAGATGTCGTTAAAGGTCACCACTCCCCGGGGTTCGTTGTTTTCATCCACGACGAGGACGAAGTGCATGCGGTCCTTGCGGCGGAAAAGTTCCAGAAGGTTCAAGGCCCTCATGGTTTCCGGGACAAGTTCCAGGGGGTGGAGATGGGCCTCGAGGCCCTGGTTTTTCCCTTGGACGAGATCGCCGATGTATTCCTTGGCCTTCACGGCCCCCAGGACGCCGAAGGGTTCCCTGTGGGCCACGGGAAAACGGGAGTGGGGGTTCTGGAGGATGGTCTTCAAGATCTTTTCCTCGGAGTCGTCGCTGTACAGCCAGACGATCCTGGCATGGTGGGTCATGAGGGCTCCGACTTGCAGGTCCCCGAGGCGAAAGATGCGTTCGACCATGTTCCTCTCGGCGTGCTCCACCTCCCCGTAGATGACGGCCTCGCGGATGAGCCCCCGGATGTCCTCCTCGGTCACCTTGGGCTCCTCGCGCGGGGCGATGCGCAGAAGCCCCACCACGGCCCGGGTCGATCCGCTCAGGACGTGGACCACGGGCATGGCCAGACGCATGAACAAGGACATGGCCGGGGCCGTGAGGCCGGCCATCCGTTCGGGATAGCTCACGGCCAGCTTCTTGGGCACGAGTTCCCCGACGATCAGGGTCAGGTAGGTCACGGGCACGACCATAAGCCCCAGACCCAGGGGCCTCGCATAGGCTTCGGGCAGACCGAGATCCAGAAGATACGCCTGGAGCCTTCCGGCCATGGTCGCCCCGCTGAAGGCCCCGGTGAGGATGGCCACCAGGGTGATGCCGATCTGGACTGCGGACAGGAACCGGTCCGGACAGGCCTTGAGCTTCAGTGCGGCCCGGGCCTTGAGGCGGACCTTGCGGGCGGCCACCAGGGCCATCTCGGACAGGGCGAAGAAGCCATTGACCAGGATGAGGAGGCCGACGAAGAGTATTTCGAGGACGAAATCGGGCATGACGGTTCTCCGGCGTGGGAGGGTTCACTTTCCGGTCAATAGTTGATGATTTTGTCCGCCAGCTTGATCTGCTCGTAGAGGAATTTCATGTTGGCCAGTCTGACGTGCTCGCTTTCATCCACACCGTGGATGGCCATGCACTTGCCTCAGGCCGTCAGGACCCCCTCGCTCAGGGCGAATAACTTGGCCTGCTCGGCGATGGGGTAGCGCTCGGAGTCTCCGTGGTACAGGTCCACGCCTCCGCCGTTGAGAAAGATGGTCACATCCTCGCCTTCGTTCAGAAGGAAATTGCCGAATCTGACGGCGTTCCATTTGATTTCGGGGTCGGAGCTGGACAGGACGATCAGGATTTGCATGTTTGTCTCCAGAATGTTGGTTTGGGATTCGACATGGGTTGGACAGGCCCGATGGCCGGGGTGGGTTGTCCGGATCGGCGGGCCTTGGCACCGCAAAGAGCCCGGGACGAGGGCTCACCCCCCGTCCAAAGACGATCTGACCACGTCGGCCAGTTCGCGCATCCG
>RZZR01000292.1 GCA_009929795.1 Deltaproteobacteria bacterium
CTGGCACCTTCGCCTGGCCGGCCATCATCCGGTCGTCTACGACATGGCCGAACGCCTGGGCGGCAAGATCACTTCGGCCATCCCCGACAGTCGAATCCCCGGCGATATCCTTCAGGGAGAACTGGATCGGATCGAATCGGTTCTAGAACATGTCCGTCTGAAAACCAGGTTGGTGGCCTCGGATTTTCAGGCCATCATCAATGAACACGATTTCGTGGTCCTGGCCACAGGCGCTCAAAAGCCCAGAAACCTGCCTGTTCCCGGATCCGAACGTCTGGTCACAGCCCTTGATTTTCTCCAGCAGTCCAAAGCCGGCAAAGCCCCGACGGGCCGGAGCCTGGTGGTCATCGGCGCCGGCAACGTCGGCTGCGATGTGGCCACCGAGGCCGGGCAAGTCGGCTACACGGACATCACCCTCATCGACATTCAGGAGCCTGCCTCCTTTGGCAAGGAACGGGAAGAGGCCGAGAAATTCGGGGCCAAGTTCCGCTGGCCCTGCTTTACCAAGGAAATAACCGACGAGGGCGTGGTTCTGACCAATGGTGAACTCCTTCGTGCCGACACGGTGGTCGTGTCCATCGGCGACCAGCCCGATCTGGACTATCTGCCTTCCAGCGTCGACACCAGCCGGGGCTTCGTCACCGTCGATAAGACCTGGCAGACGACTGATCCGCGCATCTTCGCCGTCGGAGACATCGTTCGCCCCGGCCTTTTGACCCACGCCATCGGCGCCGGACGCAAGGCGGCCATGGTTATCGACGCGATCATCAAAGGGCGACGTCCCTTGGGCGATCCAGCGACCATGCGTGAAGCGGACCTCGTTTCCCTCGAATACGCCGATCTTCAGGCCGATCGTTCGGAAACCATCGACTACTCGCGCATCACCCTCGAATACTTTGACCCGCGCCGCGATGTATTCTCCGACACCGGGCAATGCGCCACGGAATGCTCCTCCTGCGGTTCGTGTCGGGACTGCGGACTCTGCGCCGACATCTGCCCCCAAGGAGCCATTCACAGGGCCGGTCTTGGCAACGAAAAATTCGAAATGGTCAGCGATCCGGCCAGATGTATCGGTTGTGGATTCTGTGCCCAGGTCTGCCCATGTGGTATCTGGACCATGATTCCCAATACCCCGCTCGAATGATTCCACCCTCCCGGTAATGAAAAAGCCCCTCGTGGACGTGAACCACGAGGGGCTTTTTGCGATGTCGGCCTCGACTCAATACCGTCGGCCGCCCATGGCCCGCAGCCGGGCCACCCGTTCGGCGATGGGGGGGTGGGTGCTGAAGAGGCTCCCCATGGAGAACCCGGCAAAGGGATTGACGATGAACATGTTCTCCGTGGCCGGATTGCCTCCCTGCAACGGGATACGCCGACTATACGCCTCGAGTTTCTCCAATGCGTCGGCCAGCGCGCCGGGCGTGCCGCTGAGTTCAGCCCCGGTTCGGTCGGCCAGGTATTCCCTGGACCGGGAAATGGCCATCTGGACGATCATGGCCGCGATGGGAGCCAGAATGGCCATAAGAAGCATGAAGAGCGGGTTCCCGCCTCCACCTTCATCGTCCCGTCCGCCAAAACCGAAAATGGTCATCCATTTGACCATGTTGGCGACCATGACGATGGTTCCGCCTATGGTAGCGGCGATGGTCTGGACCAGGATGTCCCGATTCTTGATGTGCCCCATCTCGTGGGCCAGCACGCCGCGCAACTCATCGGGACTCAAAAGGTTGACGATCCCTCGGGTCACGGCCACAATTCCATTTTGGGGATTGCGTCCGGTTGCGAAGGCGTTGGGGGCGTCTTGGGGGACGAGGTAGACCCGGGGTTTTTGAACCCCGGCTTTACGGGCCAACTCGTCCACCATGCGGTGCAGGGCGGGTGCGTCGTTTACACCCAGCTCCTGTGCCTTGTACATGGACAAGACGATCCGGTCGGAAAACCAATAGCTTCCGACATTCATGACCACGGCCAGAACAAAGGCCACGACCATCCCGCCCTGT
>RZZR01000293.1 GCA_009929795.1 Deltaproteobacteria bacterium
CCCCTGGCAGGAAAACCCGGAGCTTTCGGCCACCTACGTCTGGGAATGACCCGGACTCCCAAGGAGAGAAAGATGCTACTTCGACACACACCCAAGGACCTCGCCCAGCGCGAGGCCCTGACCATCAATCCGGCCAAGACCTGTCAGCCCATCGGGGCCATGTACGCCGCCCTGGGCATCCACGGCTGTTTGCCCCACTCCCACGGTTCCCAAGGCTGCTGCGCCTACCACCGCTCGGCCCTGACCCGGCACTACAAGGAGCCCATCCCGGCCGGGACCAGCTCATTCACCGAAGGGGCCAGTGTCTTCGGCGGCCAGGCCAACCTGGTTCAGGCCATCCAGAACATCTTCGAGGTCTACGGACCCGAGGTCATCGCCGTACACACGACCTGCCTGTCCGAGACCATCGGCGACGACCTGAACCAGATCCGGGACAAGGCCCAGAAGGAGGGCAAGATCCCCGAGGGCAAGCATGTCATCGGGGCCCCCACGCCATCCTACGTCGGCTCCCACGTCACCGGATTCTCCAACATGGTCAAGGCCATGGCCGCGAACTTCGCCGAACGGACCGGCCGACGAAACGGCAAGGTGAACATCATCCCCGGCTGGGTCGAGCCCGCGGACATGGAGGAGATCCGCCGCCTAGCCTCCCTGGTGGGCGTGCCGGTCATCGTCTTCCCGGACACCTCGGGAGTCCTGAACGGCCCTCTGTCCGGCGAATACCGGATGTTCCCCCAGGGCGGCACCACGGTGGCCGAGCTCAAGGCCAGCGGCGACGCCGTCGGCACCCTGGCCCTGGGCGAATGGTGCTCGGCCGACGCGGCCCGCTGGCTGGACGCCAACCGCAAGGTGCCTTGCCGGATTCTGGACACGCCCCTGGGGCTGCGGGCCACGGACCGCTTCGTGGACGCCCTGCGCATCGTGGGCGGCACGACCGTGCCCGAGGATATCACCCGGGAACGGGGCCAGCTCGTGGACATGATTTCCGACACCCATCAATACCTCTACCACAAACGGGTGGCCCTGGCCGGAGACCCCGACCAGCTCATCGCCCTGGTCGAGTTCCTGGTCACCTTGGACATGATCCCGGCCTATGTGGTCACCGGCACGCCGGGCAAGGCCTTTGAGCAGCGCATCGCCGAACTGACCAAAGACCTGCCCACGCCCTGCCAGGTCCGGGCCAAGGGGGACCTGTTTCTGCTCCATCAATGGATCAAGAACGAGCCCGTGGACCTGCTCATGGGCAACACCTACCTCAAGTACGTGGCCCGGGACGAGGACATTCCCCTCATCCGATTCGGCTTCCCCATCCTGGACCGGGTCGGCCACCAGTACTTCCCCACCGTGGGCTACAAGGGCGGTTTGCGCCTGCTGGAAAAAATCCTGACCGCCATCCTGGACCGCAAGGACCGCGACGACCCGGAACAGAGCTTCGAACTCGTCCTCTGATTCCCCCGACCGGAGGGGCGAGAAGCCAAACGCCCCTCCAAGCCCAAAAGGAGATTCGACCATGGCCATTCCCAAGCACCTCATCCTCCTCTGCCAGAGTTTCCGGCAGGGCGGCGGGCCCAAGGGGGTCTGCCACAAGCAGACCGACGGATTCCCCCAATACCTGGAGGAGGAGATCATCGCCCGGGGCCTCGACTGCCAGGTGGCCGTGACCGGCTGCCTGAAGCGCTGCGATCAGGGCCCGGTCCTGGTGGTCATGCCTCAGAACTGGTGGTTCGGCGGCGTGGATTCCGAGGAGACCCTGGACGCCATCCTGGACGGCCTGGAGAACGGAGAGCCCGGGCCGGGACGGCTGGCCGGTTGAGCCCATGGCCGAGAGAGGGGACATCCGACGGGCCCGGCTCGTGGCCCTACGAAAAAACAATTTTAGCCTGGAGAGGCAAGCATGATCACCTGCACACTTCTCGACGAGCGCAAGGCCCAGGTAGGCCGGACAGCCTCCGGCTTGGTGGACATCGTCTGCAACCGCGAGTCCCTGGCCGGAGCGGT
>RZZR01000294.1 GCA_009929795.1 Deltaproteobacteria bacterium
GAGGTGGTCTGCATCATCGGCCCGTCAGGGTCGGGCAAGTCCACGGTGCTGCGCTGCATCAACCGTCTGGAAACGCCATCCTCGGGCCGCATCGTCGTGGACGGCCAGGACATCATGGACCCGTCCACGGACATCAACGCCGTGCGGACCGAGGCGACCATGGTCTTCCAGCAGTTCAACCTCTTCCCGCACATGAGCACCCTGGACAACGTCACCCTGGGCCCCATCAAGGTCCGCAAGGTTCCCCGGGCCAGGGCCGAGGAACTTGGCATGGCCCTGCTGGCCAAGGTCGGCCTGCGGGACAAGGCGAAAAACTACCCGGAACAGCTCTCCGGCGGCCAGAAGCAACGGGTGGCCATCGCCCGGGCCCTGGCCCTCCAACCCAAGGTCATCCTCTTTGACGAGCCGACCTCGGCCTTGGACCCGGAACTGGTCGGCGAGGTACTGGAGGTCATGCGCCAGCTGGCCAAAGAAGGCATGACCATGGTCGTGGTCACCCACGAGATGGCCTTTGCCCGCCAGGTGGCCGACCGGGTGATCTTCATCGATCAGGGGGTCATCCAGGAGGAAAGCCCGCCGGACGTTTTCTTTTCCAACCCGGAAAACCCCAGACTGCGGGACTTCCTCCAGCGGGTCCAGGAGCATTGAGGGCTCAAAAGGTCAGGCACTTCCTCACTCCTGTACATCGAACCCGGCATTGACCAGGGCCTCGACGCTGGAATCCAGATCGGCCTCCCGGACCAAGATGTAGTCCGTGTCAAAGGTCGATTGGGCCAGCAGGCTGATCCCGGCCCCGGCCAGGGCCTGGGATAGGTTGCGAAGGACCCCGACCATGTTGAAACTCAGAGGGCCCTCAACCATCAGGCAGCGCCAGCCCTCCTCCACCAGACTCCCATCCGGAACCATGCCTTCCGGACAGATGACCGAAGTCTCCCCCGAGCCCCAGGACACGGAAACAAAGGCCTGGCCATCGGCAGGAGCCATGTCCGGCCGTTCCCCCTCTCCGAGCCGACAGACCGTGTACCGCCCGGGCAGAACGCGAACCCCCAGGGCCTCCACGCCGACCATCACCGCCCCCCGGCCAGGACCTCGATCACGGCCCGCATGAAGTCCGGCAGATCGTCCGGGGTCCGGCTGGAGACCATGTTCCCGTCCACGACCACGGCCTCGTCCACCCACAGGGCCCCCGCATTGACCAGATCGTCCTTGATGGCCGAATATGAGGTCGTTGTGCGACCCTTCATGATCCCGGCCGAGATGGGCACCCATCCTGCGTGACAGATGTGGGCCACGAGCTTGCCCGCGGCATCCAGATCCCGAACCAGGGCCAAGGCCTCGGGGCTGCGCCGGATGCGGTCCGGGGCGTAGCCTCCGGGTATGACCACCCCATCGAGGTCACTGGCCCGAAGATCGCCAAAGGCCGCTCCGGCCGTGGCCGCAAGCCCGGTTTTGCCGTGATGGGTCTTTCCGGCCGTGGGCCCGGCCACAACCACTTTGGCCCCTTCCTCCTGAAGCCGGTAAAACGGGTACCAGAACTCCTGCTCGTTGTAGAGATCCTCCAGCAGGAGGGCCACGGTCTTGTTTTTCAATCGCATATTCTCGCTCCTTGTCGTTTCACGTTCCAGCATCTCGGCCCGACCCAAGAAAAATCCCGGCCGAACTTGGAGTTGGAACCGCATTGAACTCAATCCATACCCGAGAGCCGACCGAAAGCAAAGACCGGGCTAGTGCTTGTCCCCCGACCCCCAGATCCGATCCAGGGTCTGGTCGCGTCCCGATCCGGCCCGGTACATTCGATAGCGCAGGGGATTTCTCTCTGCGTAGCCCTGGTGGTAGTCCTCGGCCGGGTAGAAGGTCCCGGCCCGAGTCACCTCCACCCGCACCGGACGGCCGAGTTCGACCTCGATTCGTCCGACCGCGTCCAGTGCCAGATCGCGCTGCTCCTCGGTCGTCCAGAATATCCCAGGCCGGTACTGTGGGCCCCGAT
>RZZR01000295.1 GCA_009929795.1 Deltaproteobacteria bacterium
ACACGCAACCCCTACGCCGGAGCCCTGGCCATTGACGGCGAGGACGGTGGGACCGGCGCGGCCTACAACGTTTCCATGAACCACACCGGCCATCCCATCGCCTCCAATGTCCGTGACGCCTACCTGACTCTCGTCAATCTCGGCATGCAGAACGAGATACCCCTTATCGCCGGGGGCGGCATCGGCAAGAACGGCAACTTGGCCGCCAATGCCGCGGCCCTGATCATGCTCGGGGCCAGCGCCGTCCAGGTCGGAAAATCCGTCATGCAGGCCGCTGCCGGATGCCTGGGATCGGAAACCGACCGCTGCAATGTCTGCAACATCGGCATCTGCCCCAAAGGCATCACCTCCCAGGATCCGCGAATCTACCGTCGACTGGACCCCGAAAAAGTGGCCGAGCGCCTCGTGGACATGTTTGTGGCCTTCGATGTCGAGCTTCGCAAGATCTTCGCTCCCCTTGGCCGGTCCACCTCCTTGCCCGTGGGCATGTCAGACGCCCTGGGAATCAATGATTACCACGCCGCCGAACGTTTGCGGATCAAATACGTGGTCTGAGGAAAGCGGTGAGGCATGACATCCAAACATTCCAAGCCCGGCTCGGTCCGGCGCAATGCAGAGAGTAGCGATATGCACAGGCTAGAAACCGTCGTCATCGAGGGCATGGAAAACGGGGTCCGGGTTGACTCTCGGGTCCTTGAGGAACGTATCCAGCAGGCCGTCCGGGACGGAGCCAGACGACTGGAAATCCGGGCAATGGGTCAACACGGCATTGGCGGACGCATCTGGATTTCGGAGAAGGACCCGGTCCATGTCACTGTTGTCGGGTCTCCGGGCCAACGCCTGGGGGCCATGGGTCGACCGGGCACGATCATTGAATCCGCAGCTCCGGCCTCAGACGATGTGGGCTGGCTGAACACTGGGGCCGAGATCGTCATCTTCGGCAATGCGTCCAACGGCATTGCCAACGCCATGGCCCAGGGCAGAATCATGGTCGGGGGTAGCATCGGCGCCCGGGGCATGACCATGACCAAGCACAACCCCCGCTTCGAGGCTCCTGAACTTTGGGTTTTGGGATCCGTGGGAGACTATTTTGCCGAATTCATGGCCGGAGGCGTGGCCGTTGTCTGCGGATTCAATTCCCAGAATCCGGGCAATGTCCTTGGATTTCGCCCCTGCGTGGGCATGGTCGGAGGCAAGATATTCTTTCGAGGCCCACACGAAGGATTCAGTCGGGCCGACGCCCTGATCGAACCGGTCAAAGACAATGACTGGTCCTGGCTTTCCGACGGCCTACACCGATTTCTCGAACGCATTTCCCGCCTTGAACTCGTCGCCGACCTGACCGACAGAAACCAGTGGCAGCTCATCAGGGCCAGATCACCACATGAGCGGTTGATCAAGAAGCGCCGATCCATGAAGGAATTCCGGACATCCGTCTGGGACGGCGAACTCGGACGTGGAGGGCTGATCGGAGACTTGTCATCCTCTGATCACAGTCCAATCCCCCTTGTGGTCACGGGAGAACTTCGACGTCTCGTGCCAGTCTGGGAAAACGAGAAATACCTCCCCCCCTGCCAGGGCAACTGCCCCTCGGGCATTCCCGTCCAGAAACGGTGGCAGCTCATCCGCCAAGGCAAGGAGCAGGAGGCCGTGGACATGGCCCTCATGTTCACCCCCTTCCCGGCCACCATCTGCGGATACCTCTGCCCACACTTGTGCATGGACGCCTGCACCCGCAATGCCTTTGGCATGCAGCCCATCGACGTCACCGTGCTGGGCAAGAAAGGCCTCAAAGCCACCGTGCCTCAACTCCCGGCCCTGTCCGACAAGACTGTTGCCGTCATCGGGGGCGGACCGGCCGGCATATCTGCGGCCTGGCACCTTCGCCTGGCCGGCCATCATCCGGTCGTCTACGACATGGCCGAACGCCTGGGCGGCAAGATCACTTCGGCCATCCCCGACAGTCGAATCCC
>RZZR01000296.1 GCA_009929795.1 Deltaproteobacteria bacterium
ACGGATTGATTCGAGCAGCGTGGTCCGCTGTTTTTCGATGAACTGGTCCACCAGTTCGTCATGCTTCCGTTCGTAGGTCGCCATCTGTTTCTGGTCCACCAACAATTTGCCCAGGTAGTTTTCGGTCTCGCGCAGCTCGGCCCGAAGCAGGGGCTGATCCAAGGCGGCCACCGGCTGGCCTTTGGTTATGTATTGGCCCTTCTCGATTGTCAGGGAGAGCAACTGGCCTTCGGTCTTGGCCACGATAGGAAACAAGGCCCCGCTGCGGATCAGAATGCCCTGGCCGGTGACCTTGACCGTCACCACGCCCAGAAAGGCCCAGGCCGTGGCGGCGGCCAGGAGCAGGCCGACGCTTGAAAGGGCCAGCCAGGTCCTGGGGCGGACCACGGTCATGACCTGATCCAATTCTTCCGGAGCGGTGGTGTTTCGAGTGGATGGCATGACCTCATCCCTGTTCATTGGCTTTTTCGGAAGCACCAGAATGGCCGGGCCAATGACCCGTGCGCATCTGCTCGGCCAGAATCACGGCCCGCTGGCCGACCTGGTTTCGCCAGTGGCTGTCCAGCATCTCCCGGGCCGCTCCTTCATAATCGTTTTGTTCCAGGCAGGAAAGCATCCGTCTGAAGCCCATGAGGCCGGTGATGCCCATATTGAAAGCCATGGCTGCCAGTACGCAGCGTCGCGGCTCGCTCAAGCCATTGGTCCAGGGCAGGGCTCGTCGGACCGCGGCCAGCGCCTGTAACGCATCGCTGTGCAGCATCCGGCGGGCTTCCTCCAGACTGATACCCGTATCTTCCAGATTCCGGCCAAAGCCGATGGTCAATTTTCCGGAAGTGCAACGGTAGGGCGTGAGTCGAAGACCTTCGTGGGATTCCAACTGTCTGAGGAGTTCGCAACTCGGCATGGGATCCGACTCAGGGGATAGATCTCGCGGGGATTCGTCTTTTCTGATGTAGAAGGAAGCGGGAAAGACCGGGGGAAGGCCGGGCAGGAGACCCTTGGGATGGTCCCTGAGCAAGGGAAGAGCCTGGGCCAAGGCTTGGTGGTGGTCCTCGGCCAGCAGGTTCGCGGACAGGAGGACTTCCCAGTCCGAATGGCTGTTCAGGAAAATTTCCAGCAGATACTGTTCGGTCCAGAGCACCCGGGCCCCCAGCAGCCAGGTTGGTGGATAGTCCCGGGGCGTGAAAATGTCGTGAAAATGAACCACCACCCCGGGCCTCAGCCGCGGCAGCAGTTCCTGAAACACGAACAGGACGTCGCCCTGGGATTTGACCACATGGGAGGAGTCGATGAAGAGCATGTCTCCGGAATGCAGAGAGTCGGCCAGGCGAACCGGATCCGTTCGCTCCAGGGGCTCACGAATCACCTGGACCGGCAACTGAGCCAGCCAGGGATGCTCGTAGGGTTCAATGCAGACATGGTCGCAGGCGATGGCGTCCGCATGCTGGCCGCCTGACCACATGGATTCCACTGCCTGTCGGATGACCAGGGTGGACATGCCGCAGCCAACTTCCACGATGCGCCTGGGCCGCACATGGCGGACCATGCCGAAGAGCAGACCGGCATCCACCGGGCCGAAAGTCCGATTGCGATAGCCGTAGCGCAGGGGAGTCGGTTCCATGGGAATGGCGGCCAATTCGGCCTGATGGCTGAAGGAGGCCAACAGCTCGAGCTGGGCCGGAATACGCAGATCCAGACCGGGCAGGTCCCGGGGACTGTTCAGGTCACGGCGTAGATGTTCAGGCTTGAGATAGGGTTCATAATAGTGGTCCCTTATGGGCAACAGGCCGACCCGTTCCAAAGTCCGAGCGCAGCGGGGCAGGCTCAACAGTCCCTTGATGCGGACATGGCGTAACAGGCGAGCGCCGGGAGCGACCAACAGCGAGAGGAGAAAGTCCGTGGCCGCCCTCCCGGCCCGTTTCATCGAGGCCATGATTCATGCCCTTCTAAGCATCGCTTCCGGGTCAACTCG
>RZZR01000297.1 GCA_009929795.1 Deltaproteobacteria bacterium
CCGTCGCGCAGGGCCTTTCGCGGCAACACGGCCACGTCGGTCAGTTCCCGGCCCACGATCCGGACCCGGACGAAATCGTCCAGGAGCAAGGCCCCGTCCGGTCCGCCAAAGGGATCGGGAACCGTCAACAGGACCCGGGCCATGCGGCCGTTGTCCTCGACCCCGGGTAAAAGGCGAAACACCGTGGCCTTCCACTCACCACTACGGGGTTTGGCCGAAACCACGGCCGGCGAACCCGTGTCCGCGCCCTGCCCCGGAATGTCCATCCAGGCCAGCCACCCCGTGGGCACCGAGGCCTGGATGCGGAACTCGTTGCGGCCCACCAGACTTGCCAGCCGCTCCCGGGAACCGACTTCGGAGCCGATGTCCACGAACCGTTCCAGAACCAGGGCGTCGAACGGGGCCCTGACCGTGGTCCGTTCAAGATCGAGGCGGGCCTGGGCCAGGGCCGTCTCGGCCTGGGCCACTTCGGCCTTGATCTTCTGCAACTGGGGCTGCCGCAAGGCCAGGGCCGTCTCTTCCATGGCCTCGTCCACGCCCGAGGCCACGATCTCCAGCTCCCGCCTGGCCACCTGCTGGTGGCCCAGCTCCAACTCAAGGTCGGCCTTGGCCTTGGCCAGGGCCGCCTCCCGGGTTTGAACGGCCAGCCGGTGGTCCGCCGGGTCCAGACGCAGAATGACCTCACCCCTGGACAGGGCCCCGCCCGAATCCAGGGCCGGATCCATCCACTCCACCCGTCCGGACACCTGGGCCTTCAGATCCAGGCTCCGGGCCGGGATGACCGTGCCCATGACCGGCAGAACCACCCGGGCCGGGCCCCGGCTCACGGTCAGGACCTCCACCAGCTGGACCGTTTTCTTGGCCTGGCCCTTTTTTGCCGTGGGCTTGTTCTGGATATAATATCTGGCCCCCAGGGCTCCGGCAGCCAGGATGACAATGGGAAGGACGACCCGCAGGATCCGGACCCACAAAGGACAGCGTCTAGCCTCAGCCATGGATGCTCCGCTGGGTGGACGGGGCCTCAGGCCCCGGTTCATCGAGTTCAAGGGTCCAGGCCCCGCCCAAGGCCCGACCCAATCGTATCCGTTCCAGGAGAAGGTCGGCCCGGGCCTGGACCACCGACTGCTCCAGCCGCTGGACGTTCAGAAGTTCGGTCAGAACCACGTTGTACTCGATCAGCCCGTTCTGATAGCGAAACGAGGCCTGACGGTTCGATTTCCGGGCCGCCGCAAGCTGTCTGTCCAGAGCCTGCACCTCCAGACCCTGGAAATACCCCGTGGCCAGAGCGTCCTGAACCTCCTGAATTGCCCGGGCCACCACGGCCTCATAGGCCGCCAGCCGCTCCCGGACCACGGCCCTCGTCCGTTCGACCTCGGCTTCCCGACGGCCGGCGTCGAAGATCGGTCCCGTCACCGATCCGGCCAGATTGGCCAGCCAATTGTCGAACAGATTCGGAACCTGCTCGGCAAAGAACTCCCCCCGGGCCGTGAGGCGAAGAGCCGGGAGCCGGTCGGCCCGGGCCGCGGCCACGCTCCAGTCCGAGGCCTGTAGACGAAGACCAGCCGCCCGCACGTCGGGCCGGGCGGCCAGGAGATCGGCCGGCAGACCCGTGTCCGGAACGGCCGGGACCGCCGGCAGAGTCCGGGTTTCGACCGCCACCTGACCCGGCATCCGGCCCATGAGCACTGCCAGTTCGTTCAGGAGTGCCCGCTCCCTGGCCTTGAGGCCCGGCAATACCGCCTGGGACCCGGCCACGGTTTCCTCCTGCTGAAGCACATCCAATGCCGTGGCCAGGGAGTTGACGAACCGGAAACGGAGAAGCTTCAGGATATGCTCGTTGGTTTCCAATTGCCTCCAGGCCACATCGAGCCGCTCCCGGACCAGAAGGATATTCACCCAGGTCTCGGCGATCTTCCCGCTCAAGGTCACGGCCGCGGCCCGGACGTCCTCGAGGGTGGCGTTGGCCGTCAGC
>RZZR01000298.1 GCA_009929795.1 Deltaproteobacteria bacterium
ACCATGCCGACGATGATGCCCATGGCTCCGACTGAGACCGTGGCAAAGCCCACGGTCCATGCTTCCCTGCCGGGCAGGCCTCCCCAGCGGGCCCCAAGGGCTCCGCCGGAGATCTTGCAGACGCAGGCGATAGCCAAGACCGAGGCGGTCAGGGCCGGGTCGAAATGGGCCAGAAAGTCCACGCGCAGCCCGATGCCGGCGAAGAAGACCGGGGCAAAGATGAAGGAAACGAAGTTGTCGATGACCACCCGGCTGCGTTCCCGCAGATGGGACGAGTCCCCCACGGCCACGCCGACGATGAAGGCCCCGAAAATGGCGTGGATTCCGATCCATTCCGTACAGGCGGCTCCGAACAGACCGAGGACCAGGGCAAAGGTCAGCTCTCCGCCGGGCCAGCGGGTGTAGGCCTGGACAAAAGGCATGGCCTTGTGGATGAGCCAGCGCCCCACGGTCAGCATACCCCCGACAAAGACCACGGTTAGAAGCACGGTCAGGGCTATGGGCCCGGCGGCCAAGCTCGGTGAGGCCAGAAGGCCCAGGATGACGGCGAAGATGATCCAGCCGACGAGGTCGTTCAGGATGGCCGCACTGACCACGATCATGCCCAGTTCGCTTCGGTAGAGGCCCATGTCCATGAGGGTCTTGGCGATGATGGGCAGGGCGGAGATGGAAATGGCGATGGCGAAGAAGAGCCCGAAGACCAGGGGCTCGGCCGATGGAAGGCGGCCCAGGGCGTTCGGGAAGGCCAGCGCCAGGGCCAGAGCAACGGCAAAGGGCACGGCCACACTGGTCAGCCCGACCTTGAGGCCGACCCGGCCCTGTTTCCAGATGGTGGACAGATCGACCTCCATGCCGGCTACGAGCAGGAACAGAGCGATGGCCAGGGTGGATATGGTCTCCAGGGCCACGGCGTTCAGACCCTGCATGGGAAAGAGAAATTCACACACCCCGGGAGCGAAGGCCCCCAGGACCGTCGGCCCGAGCAGGACCCCGGCCAGAAGCTCCCCGAGTACGGCCGGTTGGCGAAAACGCTGGGCGATTTCCCCAAAGACGTGGGCCGTCAGAAGAAGAACGCCCAGGGAGAGGAAGAGAACTACGACGTTGTCGTGACTCAGGGTTTCCATGTCCGGGGCCTGGTTTGGATCGGGGCTGATCGGTTCATGCAGCCGTGTTTCCCACGGCCGGGGCTGTCTGTCAAAGCCCGGTCAGGGCCCGATGATCAGGTTCCGCAATATGTTACGTAGGGCGAAGCGTCAGGTGGGGGCGGGTTTTGGAACGCGGTATGTTCCGGCGAGTCGTCAAAGGGCCTGGTCAGCACCTTGAGCAGTCTGTCCATGACCGATTGGTCCCCATGCTCAACAGCGGCCGCCAGAGCTTCCTCCACCCGGTGGTTGCGGGGGATGACCGAGGGGTTGGAGGCGAGCATGAGTCGACGGGAGTCCTCGAGAGATGCGTTCTGACGGGACCGGCGGGCCGTCCAGTGCTCATGCCAGTCCTGAAAATTGGGGTGGCGGAAAAGAGGTTCGTCCGGCAAGGGGTCTCGGGTCAGATCGCGAAACGAATTGGTGTAGTCGGCCCGGCTGGCCAAGAGCAGGACGAGGAGATCGTCTATGAGGGCCGGGTCGTCCGCCTCGGCCGTGAACAGGCCAAGTTTCCGGCGCATGCCGTCCAGCCAGAACTCGTGGAATCGGCCGGGAAAGACGGCCAGGGCCTCCTTGGCCAGTTCCAGGGCCCGGTCCTCGTTTTCGTGCAGGATGGGCAGAAGGGCCTCGGCCAGCCGGGCCAGGTTCCAATGGGCCATGGAGGGCTGGTTGCCGAAGGCGTAGCGGCCATCGCGGTCGATGGAGCTGAAGACTGCGGCCGGATCGTAAGCATCGATGAAGGCGCAGGGGCCGTAATCGATGGTCTCTCCGCCAAGGGCCATGTTGTCGGTGTTCATGACCCCGTGGACAAAGCCGACGAGCATCCAC
>RZZR01000299.1 GCA_009929795.1 Deltaproteobacteria bacterium
CCCGGGGCCAACGCCCAGGAGCATTGCTACATCATCAACTCCGTCTACGAGGGCGACAACATCACCGCCCACGGCGGCAAGGTCATCTACTGCACCATGGGCCCCAACACCTTTGTCGGCTTCAACTCGTTTCTCAGGGGCACGGCCGAAGCTCCGGTGACCATCGGCAAGGGCTCCATCGTCATGCCCCACACCATCATCGACGCCGTGGAGCCCATCACCGTCCCCGAGGGCAACATGGTCTGGGGATTCATCACCTGTCAGGACGACCTGGATATGCACTCCATCCGCATGGATGAAATGTCCCGGGTCAAGGCCCTGAACATCGGCAACATGAATTTCCAGGGATCGGGGGCCACCTTTGTCAGGGCCTTTCGGGACCGCATCGAACACATCCTGGATGAAAACGGGGCCTACTACACAGGCGAGAACGACAGTCGGGGCCACGCCCAGAAGACCCAGAACGTGGCCTTCAACCTTCTCCAACCCTACCTGGACGGAGATCTCAAGGGCATGTGCCCGAACATCAGCATCGGCCCATGCGATACGGATTGACCCCTGCTGAACCCAAAGGAATAGTCCTTGCCTCGAACCCCGATTCAGAGGCATGCTGAAACCGAACGACGGAAATGATGGACCAGACACCGAAACAACCGGACAGGACGACCATGGACCGCCAGCAGCACAACAAGCATGTCAGCCTCAGCCGACAACTGGTCGTCACCTCAGTCCTGGTGGCCCTGGCCCCGTTGGCCATCATTTCCGTGGTCATGTACCACTACTATCACGTGGTCTACACCGAGAAGGTCACCGAGAACCTCAAGGCCCTGGTCGAGCGCCACGCCATGGAGATCGACGCCTTTCTTCGGGAAAAACAGGCCAACATCCGCATGCAGGTCTTGGCCCATTCCATTGACGAGCTGTCCAGCGAGGACTTTCTTCGCAGCCGCCTCGATCTCCTCCAGACCGCCTATCCCGGGGCCTACAACGACCTTGGTCTCGTCAACGCGCGGGGCGATCAGGTGGCCTACGCCGGCCCCTTCCAGCTTTTGAAGGCCGATTACTCCCAGGCCGATTGGTTCCGGCAGGCCATCGAGAGCGACGAGTATATCAGCGACGTCTTCCTGGGCATCCGCCGCATTCCCCATTTCATCGTCAGCGTCCGGGTCATGGACGGCCAGACTCCCTGGCTGCTCCGGGCCACCATCGACTTTGCCGGGTTCAACGCCCTCATCAGAAGTATAAAGGTCGGTCAGAGCGGCACGGCCTTCATCATCAATGACCGGGGGGAGTTCCAGACCGAGTCGAGCCTCCAGGAAACCCTTCCTCCAAGCGTCCTCAAACGCCTGACCTCCCTGCACATCAATGACGATACGCCGGTGGTCATCCAGGCCGAAGGCCCTTCCGGGCAAGCCAAGTTCTACGCCTCGGCCCCCTTGAAGAACAACCAGTGGCAGTTGGTGGTCCAGCAGGAACGGTCCGACGCCTTGGTCCACCTCGTTCACGCCCGGTACATGGCCCTGGTCATCTCCCTGTCCGGAGCCATGGCCATCATCCTAACCTCCGTGTACATGAGGCGGCGGGTGGAACGAAAGTTCAGCCGGGTCGAGGAGGAGCAGGAAATCATGCAGAAGCAGGTCGTCGAGGCCGGCAAGCTGGCCGCCATCGGCGAACTGGCCGCCGGCATCGCCCACGAGATCAACAACCCCGTGGCCATCATGGTCGAAAGCGCCGGATGGATCCAGGACCTGATTCCCGACATGGAAAAGGATCGGGACAAGACCATGACCGAGATCAAGGATACCCTGAACGAGATCCTGGTTCAGGGCGGCCGGTGCAAGGAGATCACCCACAAGCTCCTGAGCTTCGCCCGTAGGACCGACGCTCGGACCACGGAGATCGACCTGCCTGTGCTTCTGGAGGAGATCATCGCCTTTTCGGCCCAG
>RZZR01000300.1 GCA_009929795.1 Deltaproteobacteria bacterium
GTTGCCATTTTTCCCGGCCTGGGATAGGGGCCGATCGAATGGCCCCAGCGGCCTCAACCCTACAACGCGTGAAATGTGATTATGCCCAGGAAAGCAGGACTGACGAAAGTGACGGTGTTTTCGGACTGGTGCAAGGGGTGTGGCATCTGCGTCGCCTTCTGCCCCTCCGAGGTCCTTGAACTCGGCCCCGACGGCAAGGCCCGGGTCGTCAGAGAGGACCAGTGCATCAACTGCGGATTCTGCGAACGACATTGCCCGGATTTCGCCGTCTCCGTCCGCCCAAAGCAGGAACCTGTCGGCCTGCCGCCGGACCTCGACCAGGCAGATCACTCCCGACGGAAAGACTGAACCGGGCCCTTGCGGCTCAAACCGGAATTGGAGCTGGCACACTGCATGGCAATCGCAAAAACAAAACCATTGGAACTGTTCGCCCAGGGCAACGAGGCCGTCGTCGAGGGCGCCCTTTTGGCCGGGTGCAGCTTTTTCGCCGGCTACCCCATCACCCCGTCCACGGAAATCGCCGAGGAAATGTCCAGGCGACTCCCTGGGATCCCCGATGGGGTCTTTATCCAGATGGAGGACGAGATCGCCAGCATGGGGGCCATCATTGGGGCCTCCCTTGCCGGACGCAAGGTCATGACTGCCACATCCGGACCGGGCTTCTCCCTCATGCAGGAACACATCGGCTACGCCTGCATGGCCGAGGTGCCCCTGGTCCTGGTCAACGTCATGCGTGGTGGACCGAGCACCGGTCTTCCAACCAGCCCGGCCCAAGGCGATGTCCAACAGGCCCGTTGGGGAACCCACGGTGACCATCCCGTCATCGTCCTCTCGGCATGCAACGTTCAAGAATGCCTTGAGATGACCGTCACGGCCTTTAACTTTGCCGAGAAATACAGAACCCCTGTTATTCTCCTCATCGACGAGGTCACAGCCCACACCAGGGAAAAAATCCAGGTCCCCTCGGCTTCGGCCTACACTATCCTCTCCAGAGTCCATCCGTCCATGCCTCCCGAATGGTACACGGCCTTCGAGGACACCATGAAAGGCGTGCCGTCCATGCCGCCCATCGGGTCCGGGTACAGATTCCATGTCACCGGGCTTACTCATGACTCCAAAGGCTTTCCGACCTCCAAGCCCGAAGAGGTCAATAACCTCATGACCAGGCTGTTCCGGAAAATCGACCAGTACTACTATGACATTCAGCTAACATCGGAATACCAGTGTGACGATGCCGAGATATGCGTCGTTGCCTACGGCAGTGTGGCCAGATCGGCAGAGTTGGCCGTGAGCCTGGCCAGATCCCGGGGCATTCCCGCCGGCATGCTCAAACTGAAAACCCTTTTTCCCTTCCCCCGTCCGGCCGTCGAGCGCATGGCCCGGCAATGTCGAACCGTCATCGTTCCCGAAATGAACATGGGGCAGATGTCTCGGGAAGTGAAAAGGGTGAACAACGGACAAACCCGTGTCCTGACCCTGAACCGGGTGGACGGGAACATCATCGCTCCCCAGGAAATCGAAAAAATGATCCTGCAAAGCCACCAGTCATGAGACCTCGCCCCAGAACCCGCACGAAACCGGATCCAAGGACTTGACGCCATGGCCCAGGAAACACAGCTCATCCACCAGTATCTCCGCCACGACAAAAAATTCCCTCACGTCTATTGCCCTGGCTGTGGCCACGGCATCGTCCTGGGGTCCCTCATCCGCAGCGTCCACGCCCTTGGCCTGGCCAAGGACGACGTGGTTCTGGTGGCCGGCATAGGCTGCTCCGGTCGCATGGCCGTGTATGTGGACTTCAACACCGTCCACACCACCCACGGACGGGCCCTGACCTTTGCCACAGGTATCAAGATGGCCAATCCGAAGCTCAAGGTCATCGTGGTCATGGGTGACGGAGACGCCCTGGCCATCGGCGGC
>RZZR01000301.1 GCA_009929795.1 Deltaproteobacteria bacterium
GAGCACCGAAAGGAACGGGGCGTGGCGAGCGAAGGTTTCCAGGGTCTCAGGACCCAGGAAGCGGATCAGGGGCCGGATCGGCAGAGGGCTCGAGGTCGGGCGGCTGTCCAGGACGTAGGTTCGGCGACTGCGGCTGTCGGGCCAGAGGAGCCCTGACAGAACCTTGAGCAGGGTGGTCTTGCCCGCGCCGTTGGGGCCGATGACGGCCCAGTGCCCCTGGGAGCCCAGATCCCAGTCGAGACCGGCGATCAGAGGGCGGTTTTTGCGACGAACAGTAATGTTCTCGAGGAGGATGCGCAGGGTCGGATTCATGGGTCTGGAATGTCGCATGGCGGACCGACTGGAATGAAGACGGCATACTTCCGGCCGCAAAGGGGCAATGCTCCGGCTTGACGTCTGCGGTTCGGATCTCCACAATCATAGCTGTCCCGGGATGTTCCGGGTTTTGCCAAACATCAAGCCAAGGAGTGGCCCATGCCGTCGTTCGATATCGTCAGTCAAGTGGACCTGCAGGAAGTGGACAACGCCGTGAACAATGTCAAGAAGGAGGTGGCCGGTCGGTTCGATTTCAGGACCATTCCCACGGACATCGACTTTAACCGCAAGGACAAGAAGATCAGGCTGGTCACCGGAAGCGAGATGCACATCCGGGCCCTGCGGGACATGCTCATTGCCCATCTGACCCGGCGCAAGGTGGATTCCCGCATCCTGGAGTTCAAAGATCCGGAGCCGACCTCCCAGGGCCGGGTCAAGCAGGAGATCGGTCTACAGGAGGGCATCGACAAAGACACGGCCCGGAAGATCGTCCAGCTGGTCAAGGCCTCCAAGCTCAAGGTCCAGACGGCTATCCAGGACGAGCAGGTCCGGGTGACGGGCAAGAAGATCGACGATCTGCAGGCGGTCATCCGGCTGGTGGACGAGGCCGGGCTGGAACGGCCCCTGCAGCACGTGAACATGAAGAACTGAACCGGGCCTATCTGGCGATCCGCAAGGGCGGGGAAAAGGCGTTGAACCGCTCGATCACCCACCGGACCGGGCCGGGGATCAATCGTTCCATGGTCGTGGGTTTGAGGCGGCCCGAGCGGATGGCTCGGACCATGCGGATACCCAGGTTTCCGGCCGCCTGGACCTGGTCCGTTCCAAGCCGGCGCAAAAAGTAGACCCGTCGCCAATCCTTTTCATTTTCGGGCAAGCGCTGGAGGCAGGCTCCGGCGTAGAGGTCCCCTACCCATTGACCGTGGACCATGAGGGGCACGTTGCCCTTGAGCCACGGCGTACCGTCGTCGCAGAAGCGGCGCATCCGCTCCGGCATACCCCCGGCCGAGAGAATGGCACCCACGGCCCGGACCTTGTCGTCGATGCGGCTGACCATGCCCATGCCTCCGAGAAAGGGTCTGGAGGACGGCCGCAAGACCCTCCAGACCAGGCGTTCGCAGAACATGGTCACAAGCCCGCTGACAAAGCCGCTGTGCACCGGTGAGGCCAGGAGCAGGCCGTCGGCGGCTGCGACGCGGGCGACGATGTCGTCCATGTCGTCCTGGATGCTGCACGGAGCCGGGCCCTGACCCTGATGGGCGTAGCATTGGAGACAGTTGGCGCAGTGGGCCATGGAGAGGTCGCGGAGCATGACCATCTCGGCCGCAGCCCCATGGGACCTCGCTCCGTCCATGAACGAGCGGGCCAGGGCTGTGGTCGTGCCCTCGGCCCTGGCCGATCCGTTGATGACCAGGATGTTCACCGTGTGTTTCCCTCCCTTGGACTTGGGCACATTCCAATCAAATCAAGTAAATGTGCCATGAACGGCCTTCTGTCAATGCCACGGTCGGGCCAGGTTCGGCAAGATTATCGCGAGATCGGCTGTGCAGATGTTTTTATGTTTGGTCTAATCGAGTTCCATTTGACTG
>RZZR01000302.1 GCA_009929795.1 Deltaproteobacteria bacterium
GGCGTGCCTCGGACCAGCCCTTGGCCATGGCCTCCTCACGGATGGCGTCGACCTTGGCGACAGCCTGGGAAGTCACCGGCTGCTTACATTTCCAAGCTTGGTTCCCGGGATAAATCCAGTCCTTTCTGGGAGCTTCGACGGGTTCCTCCTGGGACTCGGAACGCAGCGCGGGTGGCCGATAGTTCTTTGGGGAAAAGGACTGCAGGACCTCTTGAAGGCTTTCCTTGCCGAACTCCCGGATGGCCAGCTCCTGCAGGGCGTTGAATCGCTGCCGCAGCGTGTTCCAGTCCTCGTCGGGGAGTTTTCCGGCCTTGTGCGCGGCTTGGGCGGTGACCATGCGGGAACGTAGCCAGGCAAAGTATTCAGGAGACAGACGGCGACACAGCGTGCCGTCGATCTCCCTGTCTTCAGGGCAGTCGCGGGCGTCCTCGATCTCGTGGACATCGAGCCCGGTGGAGACATAGATGGCGGGCTGCGGTGGTTGCGGTGGTAATGATGGGGTTTCACATCCTGCCGAGGCGTCCTGCCCTCCGGCGGTGTGCTTGATCATGGTTTTCAGAAGGCTCATGGCTTCAGGCTCCAGAAATACGGGTTAATCGCTTTTCCCGTTACTTACCGGAGCTGCCCTGAAACCGTCGGTGACCATCTGCTGCGGTGGATACGTGCGGTGGCTGCGGTGGTTATGCGGTGAAAGGTTTTCTCGTCCCACCGCAGGGTATGGTTCTTTGTTTGTTATTTGTTTTTAGATAGTTATGAAGAAAGAGAAGATAGAGTGCGGTTGTTGCGGTGGTATTTGGGGAATGTCTCTCACGCTGGGCCGGAATTTCTCTGGTGGGAGCCGACGAATCGGTGAGTCAAAAGATATTTCAGCCCATAGGGGGTGAGACCTCTGGATTTACCACCGCATCCACCGCAAAGGTACTGAAAGCCTTGTCTGGTAAGGGTTTGGCGTGCGGTGGTCATCCACCGCAAAGGACAGCGGTGTTCACCGCACCACCGCAAAAGACAAGGACGCCCGAGAGCGTCCTGGATGATTTCGTCAGTATGGGGTGGGATCAGAGATTGGCGGTCTTGACGATCCGGTACTCGAAATTCTTGGTGTGGGCGTTGCGCTGCCGGTCGATGTCAAACCCGGCGTCCCGGATGACGTCCAGGTCGTTGCTGATGCGCCGACCGAGCTGGGCGGGCTTCTTGTATTCGAACTCGAGGTTGAATTCCCGGCCGACCCTGCGCAGCGCCGCGAGCAGCCGTCCGGCCGACACCGGTTCCATGGTGTTCTCGTTCTCGAACCTCACCTGGTAGCGTTCGATGAACCCGACGACGTGGTTTGCCCGGTCGTCCTCGCCGTAGCGGGCCTTCTCGTCCAGCTCCACCGCGTTCCGATAAGCGTGAAAGAGTGACGCCAGCGCCGTTGCGATGGGGTTCGACTCCCGCGCCATCTCCTGGCTGGTGTCGTTGATGGAATGGATCTGCTCGATGAACAGCGGGCTCAGATCCTCGAGTCCGGTGGTCACCTCGTGTTCCTCGGACCCGGCCAGCATCATCAGGTACATCAGGCTCAGATAGTCGTTGCACCGGCGTTTGCCATGGGTCGGCATGGTTCGGTGCAGCAGGCGCATGACCTGCTTCTGGGCTCCGTCCCGGATCATCGCCAGCACATGGCTGGTCCGCTTCATGATGGCCGAGATGATCAGGTCCCGCTTCTGCTGGATGGCGGAGATAACCTCCGATTCCAGAAAGCAGTCGCTGGCCTGGTTGGCGAGGTCGAAGTTGATGACGAAGGACCTCGACAGGATCTCCGAAAGTTCCCCGCACAGCGGCTCGATGCCGGTGGTGTTCAGCAGGCATTTGGTCCGCTCGGTGATGGTCTCGCTGTCGGTGCCGCTCTT